>NZ_JABXEO010000059.1:0-55678 GCF_013372585.1 Myxococcus sp. AM010 | reverse complement strand
CCGCCTCCACCCCCGCCGCCGCGCCGTCCGTCTTCCCGGCGTTCACGCGCTCCCAGAAGGTCTTCACCTTGCTGGGCGCGGTGCTGGGGCTGCTGCTCGCCGCGCTGGACCAGACGATTGTCGCCACCGCGGGGCCGGCCATCCAGGCGGACCTGCGAATCCCCGCCTCGCTCTACCCGTGGCTCACCACGTCGTACTTCGTCGCGTCGACGATGATGGTGCCCGTGTGGGGCAAGCTGTCGGACCTGCTGGGCCGGCGCGCGGTGTTGGCCGCGGGCATCCTCATCTTCCTCGCGGGCAGCTTCCTGTGCGGGGTGGCGCGCACCACGGTGGCGCTCATCCTCTTCCGCGCCGTGCAGGGGCTGGGCAGCGCGGCGCTGTTCACCGCCGCGCTGGCGGTGGTGGCCGACCTCTTCGAACCCCGTGAGCGCGGCAAGTACCAGGGCCTCTTCGGCGCCATGTTCGGCCTGTCCAGCGTGGTGGGGCCGCTGGCCGGTGGGTTCATCACCGACCACCTGGGCTGGCACTGGGTGTTCTTCATCAACCTGCCCGTGGGCGCGGTGGCGCTGGCGCTGGTGCTGGCGCGCATGCCACCGCTGAAGCCTCACCGTGAGGCCCGGGGCGGGCTGGACGTGACGGGGGCGCTGGCGCTCGCGGTGGCGCTGGTGCCGCTGCTGCTGGCGCTCAGCCTGGGGCAGCAAGACGGCGGCGACTGGGCCTGGACGTCGTGGCGCATCCTGGGCCTGTTCGCGCTGTCGGCGGCGGGGCTGGTGGCCTTCCTCTGGGCGGAGCGGCGCGCGCCCGAGCCCCTGCTCGACTTGAAGCTGTTCCGCCTGCGGGCCTTCAGCGCGGGCAACGCGGCGGTGTTCATCGTCGGCGGGGCGTTCCTGTCGGGCGTCGTCTTCCTGCCGCTGTTCATGGTGAACGTGGTGGGGCTGTCGGCGACGCGCGCGGGGCTCACCATCATGCCGCTGACGCTGGGCGTGGTGGCGGGGAACGTGCTGAGCGGGCAGCTCGTGTCCCGGGTGGGCCGCTACAAGGCGCTGCTGCTGGGCTCGCTGGTGCTGCTGATGGCGGGCTTCGCCATCATGGCCTTCACGCTGACGCCGGACTCCACCCAGGCGGAGGTGACGGCGAAGATGGTGCTGGTGGGCCTGGGCCTGGGGCCTTCGATTCCGCTCTACACGATGGCCATCCAGAACGCGGTGCCGCCGGACCAGATTGGCGTGGGCACGGCGGCGGCCACGTTCTTCCGGCAGCTGGGCATGACGCTGGGCGTGGCGCTGCTGGGGACGGTGTTCGCGTCCACGCTGTCCTCGGAGCTGGAGGCGCGCATGGCGCAGGCGACCTCGGCGCTCCCGGACGCCGTGAAGGCCGAGGTGACGCGCGCCGCGCCTGACGTCACTGGCGAAGGCGGCCCCACCGGGCAGGTGTTCCGCGCGGACGAGGTGAAGGCGCGGGTGCGCGCGGAGCTCGCTGCCCAGCGGCGGGCCGCCGTCGCCCCCGCGGCCCGGGCGAAGGTGGACGCGGAGGAGCGGCAGGCGCTGGCGGCGGTGGACGCGGCGGACCAGGCGCTGAAGGTGGCGTTCACGCGCGGCGTCTCCGCCGTGTACCGCGTCACCCTGTTCATCGCCCTGGCGGCGCTGCTGGTGACGCTGTTCCTTCCGGAGCAGCACCTGCGCCGGAGGCACCGGCGCATCGAGCCACGTGCCCGCGTCCCGGAGCAGTAGAGTCACGGCATGCAACAGCCCCCCACGCTCACGGACGCGGAGGCCGCCGAGCGCATCCACGCGCGGTTTCCCTCGCTCGCGACGGCCCGGGTCGTCCGCATGGGCGAGGGCCTGGACCACCAGGCCTTCGAGGTGGAGGGACGCTATGTCTTCCGCTTTCCCAAGAGCGACGAAGCCGCCGAGCACCTGACGTGGGAGGCGCGCCTGACGGCGTGGCTCGGGCCCCGCCTTCCCCTGCCGGTCCCCGTCTACCGTTTCCTCGCGCACCCCGCCGCCGACTTCGCGGGCTACGAGAAGCTCCCCGGGACGCCCGCGCTCCTCGTCGAGCCTGGGCGGCTCGACCTGTCGGGCCTCGGCCGCGGGCTCGGCGCCTTCCTGGGGACGCTCCACGCGCTCGACCCCGCCGAAGCCGACGCGCTCGGGGTACCGGGAGACGACGACGTGGAGCTCGAGGAATGGTCAGCCGCCGCCGTGGACGACCTGCGCCTCGCCGTCGAACACGGCCATGTGGACCCGAGCCGGGCGGCGGACTGGGAGCAGCGGCTCAGGGTGCGTCCCACGGAGGGACGCGGCGCGCCCCGGCTGGTCCACGGCGACTTCGCCGCGGAGCATGTCCTGGTCGATGCCCGGGGTGCTCCCACGGGAGTCATTGACTGGAGTGATGCGTGCGTCGGAGACCCCGCGAGGGATTTGGCCGGCCTGCTCCACTGGGGCGGGGCGCCCATGCTGACCTCCGCGCTGGAGACGTATGCCGCGGTCAGCCCCGCCGTCCTCACGCGGGCACGGTGGTTCGCCGCCTGCCGCGCGGTGGCCGACATCGCCTTCGGCCAGACGCAGGGGCGGCCGGAGTACCTCGCCGCCGGACAGCGGGCGCTCACCGGGCTCGAGGAGCACCCGGCCTTCGGCGCGTAGCGCGCGACTCAGGAGCCGCTGCAACGAACCTGGATGGGGTAACTCTCCAGCACCACGCACTCGCCGCTGCTGCACTTGAACAGGTCACAGATTTCCGGGGACTGGACGCAGCGGACTTCAGGGCTGGAGCCCAGGTTGAACGAGGCGCAGGTGAGCCCCTCGGGACATTGCTTCTGCTCCCCGGTACACGCTGGGCCCAGCACCTGTCCCTCCTTCAACGACAGCCTGGACTCGGTCGACGTGGGCACCTCGCCCTCGGCGCCGCGACAGCCCGCCAGGACGAACGCGGCGATGACCCACTTCAGCCCCGGAACACGCTTGCCTTGCTTCGTCATGAATGACCTCCGACCTACATTGAGCGGGCACAGGCAAAGCAAGACATACACCACGAGAAGAGGCAGCAGACACTCCCCATGGCGTCGACCGCCGCCAGCGCGACACAAGCCCGCCGACGCCTCGGAAGGCACCTTCGGGCCAACACACCGAAAGCCACGCCCCGTCGCGCAACGCAAGCCCGCACGGCACCCACAGCGCCCCTCGGCAATCCGAGGGGCGCACCGGCAGTCCCCTCAGTGCCCCGCGCTCTTCGACTGCTGCACAGGCACCGGCGCGGGCCCACGCGGCGCCGGCGCTTCAGGGCGCGTGAGCGTGCCGGGCATCTCCGCCAGCGCGTACGTCATCCACGCCACGGCGGCGGTGCTGCGCGCCAGGTCCTGCGGATCCACCTTGTCCAGCGTGTCCGCCTCCGTGTGGTGCACGTCGAAGTAGCGGCTGCTGTCCACCTCCACGCCGAAGAAGGGCACGCGCGCGGGCAGCAGCGGGCTGATGTCCGCCCCACCCGCCTCACGCGCGGAGAACTGCGTCACGCCCAGCGCCGTCAGCGGCGGCAGCCACGGGCGCAGCAACTCCTGTCCGCCCTCGCCCGAGCGCACGCTGATGCTCACGGGCCGCCCGCCGCCCGCGTCCATCTCCAGCGCGCCCACGTGCCGGGGCAGCTCCGCGGCGTGCGCCTCCGCGTAGGCCCGCCCACCGCGCAGGCCGTTCTCCTCGTTCATGAAGAGCACCACCCGCACCGTGCGCCGGGGTGCCTGCGGCAGCTTCGCGATGAGGCGCGCGGCCTCCATCACCATCACCACGCCCGCGCCGTCGTCATGCGCGCCCGTGCCCACGTCCCACGAATCCAGGTGCGCGCCGATGAGCACGATTTCCCGCGGCTTCTCCCGGCCGCGAATCTCCGCCACGACGTTGAAGGAATCCGCGTCCGGCAGCTCGGAGCTGCCCAGCATCAGCTTCACGCGCACCGGGCCGCCCGCCAGCAACCGGTGGAGCAGGTCCGCGTCCTCCGTGGCCACCGACGCCGCCGGGATGCGCGGCCCCTCACTGGGAAAGTTCGTCGCCCCCGTGTGCGGCGTGCGCAGCGACGCCGTGGCCAGCGAGCGCACCAGCGCGCCCACCGCTCCGTGCTTCGCGGCGGCGGCGGGGCCTCGTGAGCGCAGCCCCGCGAAGCGCCCGTAGTCCGCGGCCACCGCCATGGTGTGGTTGAAGAAGACGAACTTCCCCTTCACCGCCGCGCCCAGCGACTCCAACTGCTCCAGCGACGTCACCTCCACCACCTCGGCGGTGAGGCCCTCGGGCGCGGTGGGCGGACTGCCGCCCAGGGCCAGCAGCGCCAGGGGGTGCCCCCGCGTGCGCTCGGAGGCCAGCACCTCGCCAGACGCCTCGCCTCGCACCCAGTGCGGCACCTTCACCGGCTCCAGCCACGCCTTCACGCCGTCTGCCTTGAAGGACCGCAGCGCCCACTGCACGGCGGCCTCGGCGCCTGGCGAGCCCGACAGACGCGGGCCAATGCCATCCGTCAGCTCGGCGAGCCGCGCATAGGCATGGCCATCCGTGAGCGCGGGGCCGATGAGCTTCTCCGCGGTCGCCTGCGCATACACGGGCGCGGCGCGCTTCGCGGTGGCGGCGGGCCTCGCCGGGGCGGCCTTGGGCGCCGACTTCGCGGCGGGTGCGGCTCCCGAAAGCAGCTGGAGCGCGAGGGAAGCGGGCAGGATGAAGGTGGCGACGGGCAAGGGTCCTCCAGGGGAGGCGCCCACTCTCCGCCGAGGCCCTGGGGCTCGCAAGCGACGATGAGCGTCACCACCGCCCGGAAGCAGCCAACGCCCGTGCGTCATCCAGGCAGGGAACCGAGGAGCGAAGCGGGAATCCCAGGGGCCACCGCGCGCCGAGAGGGGGAACGCGGCGCGCGGGGCTCAACTGGGACTTCCACGGCGGTGTCGCTTTTGGGGGAGGCAATCACCGCCGCCGCGTCTCACTCCGAAGAGGAAACGTGGACGGCATGTTGAAGGGCGGGCGGGCGCCCGTCAAGCACGCTCCCCCTCCGAGCCCATAATCTGACATTCACACCCCGTGAAGACAGACGATTCCACCCTCACTGTCCAAATCGGGCGATTCCCGGGGGCCTCCACCGGAAGGCGGGCATCCCGTGCGGGGCGTGTTACAGGCCGGACAGAGGCAAGCGCATGCAATCCACCCTGACGCGGCGGCCCCAGGCGACGGCATTCAGCATCGAGGACCTGCTGGACCGCGTCCGGCGAGGTGAGGTGCGCCTGCCCCACTTCCAACGGCCCCTGCGCTGGGAGGCCGGCGATGTGCGGGATTTGCTCGACAGCGTGTACCGCGGCTATCCCATCGGCACGCTGCTCTTCTGGAAGCGCGAGGCCCCCGCCGCCAGCGTGAGCTTCGGCCCGGTGCGCATTGACGCGCCGTCCCACAGCCAGGCGCTGTGGGTGGTGGATGGACAGCAGCGCATCACCGCGCTGGCCGCGGTGCTCCTCCACCCAGAGCAGGAGCTCGCCGCGCGGGACGGCTTCACGCTCTTCTTCGACCTGGACACGCAGGAAATCGTCCAGCCCGCGCACGGCGAGCCGACGCCTTTGCACTGGCTGCCGCTCAACCGGGTGCTCGACAGCGAGCAGCTGCTGGGCTGGCTGGACCGCTACCCAGGGCGCGAGAAGAACCCGGAGCACGTGCGCGCGGCCATCCGCCTGGGCAAGGCGGCGCGCGAGTACCAGATGCCCGCGTACGTCGTCGAAGCCGCGGAGGAGAAGACGCTGCGCATCATCTTCAAGCGGCTCAACACCTCCGGAAAGCCGCTCACCGACGACGAGGTCTTCAACGCGCTCTATGGCGGCGCCGCGGGCTCGCGGCTGCCGAACCTCAAGGCGCTGGCCACCAGCCTGCTGGAGCTGGGCTTCGGCCGCATCGATGAGTCCCTGCTGCTCAAGGCCGTGCTCGCGGTGCGCGGCCTGGACTTCACCCAGGACTTCCAGAAGCAGCTGCGCGAGGAGGACGACCTCACCCAGACGCTGCTCCAGACGGAAGCGGCCCTGCGCAGCGTCATCATCTTCCTCAAGCGCGACGCGGGAATCCCGCACGGGCGCCTGCTGACGAACCCGCTCTACTTCGTGCTGCTCGCGCGCTTCTTCCACCTGCACCCGGAGCCGTCACCGCGCACGCGGGATTTGCTCGCGCGCGGGTTCTGGCGCGGCAGCCTGGTGGACAGCTTCCTCGACAGCCGGGCCCTTTCGCCGCAGGAGCTGCTGGCCGCCATCGGCCCCGACGAGGAGCAGTCCGTCCAGTCCCTGCTGGCGCAGGTGCGGCCCCTGTCCGACGAATGGCTGGCCCAACACGCGCAACCCGCGACGTTTGGCCTGGCGCTGCGCTCGCGGGGCATGGCCCTCAATGCCTTGTACGCGCTCCAGCCGCGGCACCTGCGCACCGGCGCCCTGCTGGAGCCATCCCAGCTCTTCAGCGACACCGACCCCGCCAGCCTCAGCCCCGTGCTCAAGTCCCTCACCGTGCAGGAGCCGGACGCCGAGCTGAAGCTGGACCCCGCGCTGTACCGCTCCTTCCTCTTCACCCCCGCCAACTACCTGCTGCACCCGCCCCTGCCCGGCCAGCCCCTGCTGGACGTGCTGCGCGGCGAGCCCGCGCCGCCGCCCGAGGTCCTCCAGAGCCAGGCGGTGACGCCCGCCATGCGCGACACGCTGCGCGAGGGCGGCACGCTCGAATTCCTCATGCAGCGCATGGAGCTCATCGATAGACACATCATCGAGTTCCTGCGGGCCCGCACCCGCCACGAGGAGTCGGACCGTCCGTCCCTCCAATCGCTGGTCGTCGAGGAGGAGGACTGACTTGGAGCCCACCCGCACCACGGCCGGAATCCTCGACGTCCACCTGGGCGACGTCCACGTCGGCACGCTGACGCTGCTGGAGGACGAGCGCATCGAGTTCGTCATCACGGAGGAGTACCGCCAGCGCTACCCACGCCCGGTGCTTGGGCAGATTTTCGAGGACGACCTCACGCGCCGGCACGTCAGCCGCCTGCGCCTGCCTTCGTTCTTCTCCAACCTGCTCCCGGAGGGCACGCTGCGCGAGCTCATCGCGGAGCGCGAGCAGGTGGCCCGCCAGCGTGAGTTCTTCCTCATCGCGCGGCTGGGCGAGGACCTGCCCGGCGCCATCGTCGTGCGGCCCGCCAGCGTGCTGTCACTCAGCGGCCTGGAGCCCCTGGAAGAGCCCCAGACGCCCCACGCGCCGCAGGAGCAGGAGCCGCTGCGCTTCTCGCTGGCGGGCGTGCAGCTCAAGTTCTCCATGCTGCGCCGGGACAAGGCGATGACGCTCCCGGCGGGCGGACGCGGCGGCAACTGGATTGTGAAGCTGCCGGACAACCGCTACGACCGCGTCCCGGAGAACGAGTTCTCCATGATGACGTGGGCCCGCGCCGCCGGCATCACCGTGCCGGAGGTGGCGCTGCTGAACGTGGCCGACATCCAGGGCCTGCCCGAAGGCATCACCCTGCGCGAGGACGTGGCCTACGCCGTGCGCCGCTTCGACCGCCCCGAGCCCGGCCGCCGGGTCCACATGGAGGACCTGACGCAGGTGCTGGGGCTGTACGCCGACGAGAAGTACAAGAAGTACAACTACGAGACGGTCGCCAACGTCATCTACAAGGTCGCCGGCCTGGACGCGCTGCACGAGTTCCTGCGGCGGCTGGTGTTCATCGCCGTCATTGGCAACGGTGACGCGCACCACAAGAACTGGTCCCTGCTCTACCCGGACGGCACCCGCGCCACGCTGTCGCCCGCGTACGATTTGGTGTCCACGCTCCAGTACATGCCGGCGGACACGCTCGCGCTCAACTTCGCGAAGTCCAAGCGCTTCGAGGACATCTCCCTGGACGGCTTCGAACGGCTGGCCCGGAAGCTGGCGCTGCCCGTCACCGACGTGCTCCCCGTGGTGAAGTCCGCGGTGGAGGCGTCGCTCGACTCCTGGTCCTCGCTCCACGCGCAGCTCCCGCTGCCGGAAGAGAGCCGCCGCCGCATCGAAGCCCACTGGAAGCGCGTGCCCCTGCTCCAGGGGCAATGAACCGGAGGCCTCGCGACGTCAGTCCCGGGTGGGGTCCGCCCCACCATGGGTACTCACTCCCCCGCCGAGCAGGCTGCCCGTCAGTGTCTTGACTCCGAGTATGAGCGGGACCGTCCATGAAATCAGGACATGCAATTTTTCCACAAATAGTGTCTATGTCCTGGAAAGCGTAAAGGCATCTACGAACACCTCGCATGCCATGACCCGGCCTTCCCCTCAAGCCGGCGCTGGCTGCACCCTGGCAACCCAAGGGAAGCATGTTGACCGAGCAGTGGGCCCACCGCTTCTTCGAGCAGTCCACGGAGCCCTACGTCATCCTGGGCCGTGATGGCGTGTTGCTCGAAGCCAATCCTGCCTTTGGCCACCTGGTGGGCCTGTCTTTGACGTCGCTGCGCGGCATGTCCTTGCAGGATTTCATTCCCACCGAAGACGCCGCCGTCCTGTTCGCGAAGCTGGGTTCTGGGAGCCCCACCTCATGCACCTGCCGCTGGCGCCAGCCGGATGGGTCCTGGCTATCTCTGTCCTGGCGCATCACCGCCGCGTCGGAGTCGGAGCCGCTCTACTGCACGGTGAGGCAGGCCGCGGAGCCGTCCCCCGCGCCCTGGCCGGAGAGTGACTACCTGCCCTTCGGCCTCTACCTGGTCGACATCCGCACGCGCCGGGTCCACTACGTCAACCACCGCTTCTGCCAGCTGTGGGGCATCACCGCGCTGGAGGGCACCATCCACCGGGGCGAGCTGACCCATGACGAGGTGATTGAACACTGCCTCAAGGCCGGCGACGCGGCGGAGTTCCTGCGCCTGTGCGCGGCCCCGGACCAGGGCTGCGTGCCGGGCCTGTTGGAGGACGAAGCCAGGCTGTCGGATGGACGCACCCTGCGCCGGCTGTCCACGTCCTCCTCGGTGGCGGGGGACGCCATGCGCTACCGGCTGTTCGCGTTCGAGGACGTCACCGAGCGCAAGCGCACGCAGGAGGCGCTGCACCGCTCGGAGGAGAGCTTCCGCAGGCTCATCGACCGGGCCCCCGAAGGCATCTTCGTGCACACCCAGCGGCGCTTCATCTACGCCAACCCCACGCTGCTGCGGGCCCTGGGCTACGACGACCCGGCCGAGCTGATGGCCAAGCCCATCTGGAGCATCGTCCATCCGGATGACCTGGAGCTCGTGAAGGACCGCGTGCACACCGCGGCCGTGAAGGGTGAGCTGGCCCCGCTGCGGGAGGTCCGCTACCTGCGGCGCGACGGCACCTGGTACGACGCGGAGAGCGTGGGCATCCCCATCGAGTTCGACGGGCACGAGGCCGTCGTGGTGATGGCGCGCGACATCACCGAGCGCAAGCAGGCCCAGTCGCAGCTCCTGCAGAACGACCGCATGGTGCTGGCCGGCACGCTGGCGGCGGGCGTGGGGCATGAAATCAACAACCCGCTGACCTACGTCATGGCCAACCTGGCCTCGGCCCTGGAGTCCGTGAACCGCCTGGGCGCGGAGCTGACGCGGGCCGGGGAGCGCGGCCCGGCCAGCGTGGCGTGGCCCGCGACGCTGCAGGACACGGAGGCCCTGCTGAAGGAGGCGCAGGAAGGCGCCATGCGCGTGCGCAACATCGTGCGGGACTTGAAGTTCATCTCCCGTCAGGACGAGGAGCGGCGCGAAGCGGTGGACGTGCGGCAGCCGCTGGACTTCTCCATCAACATGGCCACCAGCCAGCTGCGCCACCGGGCGCGGCTCATCAAGAAGTACGAGTCTGTCCCGCGCGTGCACGCGGACGGCTCGCGGCTGGGCCAGGTGTTCCTCAACCTGCTGGTGAACGCGGCGCAGGCCATCCCCGAAGGCAACGCCGAGGAGCACCACATCACCGTGTGGGTCCGCGCCGGGCCGCCGGGCAGCGTGCTGGTGGACGTGAGCGACTCCGGCTGCGGCATGGCGCCCGCGGTGCGCTCCCGCGTCTTCGACCCCTTCTTCACCACCAAGCCCGTGGGCAAGGGCACGGGGCTGGGGCTGTCCATCTGCCACAGCCTCATCCGCAAGCTGGGCGGTGACATCACCGTCCGCAGCGAGCTGGGCCGGGGCACCACCTTCACCGTCACCCTGCCCACGGCGCCGGACGCCGTCCCCCCCCAGGTCGCGCCGGTGGCGCCCGCGCCCCACGCCGAGCGGCGGGGACAGGTGCTGGTGATTGACGACGAGCCCGCCGTGGGCCGCTCATTGGCGCGCATCATCGGCATGAAGCACCGGGTGACGGTGGTGAACAACGGCGAGGACGCGCTGGCGGTGCTGACGTCGGGCGCGCCCTTCGACGCCGTCTTCTGCGACCTGATGATGCCGGGCATCTCCGGCATGGACGTCTACGAGCGCGTCCGTGAGCGCGGGGACGGCATCGCGGAGCGCTTCATCTTCATCACCGGCGGCTCGTACACCACGCGGGCCCGCCAGTTCCTGGAGCGCGTGCCCAACCTCCAGATTGAGAAGCCCTTCGACGTGGAGTCGATTCATCAGGGCCTGGGACAGCTCCTGGGTGCCTCTGGTGGCAGCGAATGACGCCGGGCGTCCTCCCGGCCCAACCGTGAAAGGAGTCCTCGGATGATTGACGGCAACTTCGTCATCGATGCGGTGACACACGCCTACAACCTCCATCCCACGAACTACCGCGCCGGCAAGTACGCCGAGTCGCTCGCGGGGCTCATCTGGGGGCTGCACAGCGGACTGTCCGGGGAGGCGTACCGCGTCCCCACGGCGGAAGGCTTCCTGAAGAACTGGTCCGTGCAGGAGCTGGCGCACCTGCTCTTCGTGGAGAGCGGCGTCGACCTGGCGGTGCACCACGTGCTGCCGCTCCAGACGCTGTACCACGACGGCCTGTGCTCCTATGAGAAGACGCTGGAGATTCACCGCAACTACCCCCACCGCTTCCTGGTGTACGCGGGCGTGGACCCGCTGCGCGGCACGGCGGCGCTGGATGACTTGGAGCAGCAGTACGAGACGCTCAAGCCCAGCGGCCTGAAGCTCTACCCGGCGGCGTGGCTGGGCGACAAGTTCCGCCACACGGGCTGGCGCATGGATGACCCGAGCATCGCCTTCCCGCTCTTCGAGCGGGCGCAGAAGCTGGGCATCAAGAACATCGCCGTGCACAAGGGCCTGCCCATGGGCGCGGTGCCGCTGGAGCCCTACAAGGTGGATGACATTGGCGGCGCGGCGGATGCCTTCCCTGACTTGAACTTCGAAATCGTCCACGGCGGCATGGCCTTCCTGGACGAGACGGGCATGCAGTTGTCGCTGTTCCCCAACGTGTATGTGAACCTGGAAGTGACGGGCGCGCTCATCGTGAAGCGCGAGCGCTGGTTCGCCGAGTCCCTGGCGGCGCTGCTCAAGTGGGCGGGCCCGGATAAAATCATGTGGGGCTCCGGGACGGTGTTCAGCCACCCGCACCCGGCGCTGCACAAGTTCTGGCATGACTTCCAGCTCCCGGATGAGCTGGTGCAGGTGGCGGGCATGCAGGTGACGCCGGACGTGAAGCGGATGATTCTGGGCGGCAACTACGCGCGCTACGCGGGCGTGGACGTGGAGGCGGTGAAGAAGAACATCGCCAACGACGCGTTCGCGAAGCTGAAGGCGGCGCGCGGCGACCTCCCGCCGTACAGCTACCAGGAGAGCCTGTATGAATGAGCAGACCCTGCGCGAGCGCATCCAGGACATCCCCGACCCGTGCAGCTGCGCCACGGGCGTGCCGCTGGGCATCGGGGAGATGGGGCTGATTGAGTCGGTGACGCGCACGGAGGGCCAGGTGACGGTGCGCATGCACATCACCTCGCCCATGTGCATGATGGCCGCCTACTTCATGCGGGAAATCGAGCAGCGATTGCTGACGGTGGAAGGCGTCACCGAGGTGAACGTGGAGTTCGACCAGGAGCTGAAGTGGACGCCTCAGGACATCACGCCGGAGGCCCGTGAGCGGCTCGCGGCCAAGCGCATCACCATGCTGGGTGGCCGCCTGCTGCCGCGTGACGAGGCGCAGCGCCGCTCCTGAGCCGTGCCGCGGCGCTGGCGGGTGCGTGCCCGCCAGCGTCCGGGCGCTTCAACCGCGAGGCTGCTGGAACGGCTCCATCTGGGCCGCCAGGGCGCGCTGGAACGCGGGGCGGGCCTCACAGCGTTCCTTGTACGCCTTCAGCGTGGGGAAGCCGTCCAGCACGTCCGTGTGCCGGAGGATGCGGAGCACCGTCACCATCATCAGGTCCCCCGCGGTGAAGCGGTCCTCCAGGTACTCGCGCTCGCCCAGCTGCGTCGCGAGCTCGCCCAGGCGCTCCTTCAGCGCTTCCACGACGCCCGGCCTGCGCAGCTTCGCCCACTCCTCCTGGGCGAAGAACAGGTCCACCTCGGCGAGCGGCTGAATCATGATTTCGATGGAGTTGAGCGCCGCGAAGAGCCACGTCACCGCGCGAGCCCTGCCCGCCGCGTCCGCCGGCAGCAGCGCCTCACACTTGTTGGCGATGTGGAGCACGATGGCGCCCGACTCGAAGAGGACCAGGCCCTCCTCCTCCAGCACCGGCACCTGGCCGAACGGCTGGAGCTTGCGGTAGTCGGGCGAGGCCTGGACCTTGTTGTCGATGAACTTCACCTGATACGGCAGCCCCGCCTCTTCGAGCGCCCACCGCACCCGGAGGTCCCGCACCAGGCCCTGTGCGAACGGCGGAACCCACTTGAACGCGCTGACGGTCATCATCGTGTTGTCTCCTGGTCGGTGAGCGGCATGGACGCGCTGAAGCTCGTCATCCGGCGCAGCGTTCTCAAGCACGCGACCTGGGCGCCGTCAACGCCGTGGGTGCGCGCTCCCGCACCCGCCGCACGAGCTCCGGAAACACCTTGGACACCTTGCCCAACAGGTAGTCGCCGTAGGTCCCCTGGAAGGCGTGGACGCTGGCGCCGTCCCAGCGGCGGGCGCGGTCCTCGTCCACGTCAGCGCCGCGTGGCAGGGGGTGGACCTCGGCGGCGAAGTCCGGGTCGAAGAAGAGCGGGAAGGACAGCCTGTCCTTGCCACTCACGTTCCTCACCCGGTGCGGCGTGGAGCGGTACCCGCCGCCTGTCATCCGGTCGAGCATGTCGCCGATGTTGCACACCAGCGTCCCAGGCAGCGGCGGTGCCTCCACCCAGCCGCGCGGCGTCTTCACCTGCAACCCGCCGTGGTCGTCCTGGGCCAGCAGCGTGAGCAGGCCGTAGTCGGTGTGCTCGCCCACGCCCCAGTTCTCTTCCTGGTGCTGGGCCTCCGCGGGGTAATGGAAGATGCGGAAGAGCACCGTCGGGTCGGCCGTGTAGTGCTGGCGGAAGTAGCCCGCGTCCAGGCCCAGGCTCAGCGCCACGCCCTCCATCAGCGCATGCGCGGCGCGCGTGCAGGCGTCCATGTAGTCGAGCACCGCCGCGCGCAGCTCCGGCACCTCCGCGGGCCACAGGTTGGCGCCGTGCAGCGGCCAGCCGGCCTGCACGCGCGGGTGCTCGCTCCCGAGCTCCGTGCCCAGGTAGAGCCCCTCCTTCTGGTCCGGGCGCCCCGAGGTCAGCTCGCCCCCGAGCGGGAACCAGCCGCGCCACGCGACGCCGCCCCGCGCCATGGCGATGGCCTCCTTCGCCGCCCGGGGCAGCGCGAAGAAGCGGTGGCTCTCCCGCTCCAGCCGCGCGAGCACCTCGCCGGACACGCCGTGGCCCGTCACGTAGAAGAAGCCGCTGTCGCGACAGGCCTGCTCGATTTCACGCGCGACGCGCGCTCGCTCGGTGACGCGGGAGGCGTCAAACAGTGACGCCATGTCGATGACGGGCAAGCCGCCGTGTGCGAAATCTGGACCCGTCATTTCCGGGAGCCTACACAGGTCTGGACCCCGGCCGGGCGCGGCGCGAGAGTCCGCCTGCCTCCATGACGACGCATTCCCCTCCGGCAGCTCCCCACACCGTCCTGACCAGCGGGCTCGTGTGGCTCATGGCCGCCGCCGCGGGCGCGACCGTCGCGAACCTCTATTACAACCAGCCGCTGCTGGGAGACATCGGCGCGGACCTGGGAGTCTCAGGGAGCGCGCTGGGGCTGGTGCCCATGCTGACGCAGGTGGGCTACGCGGTGGGCATGTTCTTCATCGTCCCGCTGGGCGACAGCCTGGAGCGGCGGCGGGTCATCGTCACCATGAACATGCTGGTGGCGCTGGCGCTCGTGGGCGTGGCGCTCGCGCCGACCTTGCGCTGGCTGGTGGCCACGAGCTTCCTCGTGGGCGTCACCACCATCACCCCCCAGCTCCTCGCCCCCTTCGCGGCGCATCTCGCCCCCGCGGCGCAGCGAGGCCGGGTGGTGGGCACCGTCATGAGCGGCGTGCTCATGGGCATCCTCCTGTCCCGGACGGCGGCGGGCTTCGTCGGGACGCACCTGGGCTGGCGCACCATGTTCTGGATTGCGGCGGGGCTGATGCTCCTGCTGGCCGGCGTGCTTCGCTTCACCCTGCCGTCGCAGCCGCCCATGGCCTCCATGCCGTACCCGCGGCTGTTGCGCTCGCTCATCCACCTGGCGCGCACCGAGCCCGTGCTGCGGCTGCACGCGGTGCTGGGCGCGCTCAGCTTCGGCGCGTTCAGCGTCTTCTGGTCCACGCTGGCGCTGTACCTCCAGAGCCTGCCGCAACAGTACGACGCGCAGGTGGCGGGGCTCTTCGGCGTGGTGGGCGTGGTGGGCGCAGCCGCGGCACCGCTGGTGGGCCGCTACGCCGACAAGCGCGGGGACCGGCGCATCAACGCCGGGGCCATCGTCGTGCTGCTGCTGTCGTTCGTCGTGATGTGGCCCCTGGGGCGCTGGCTGTGGGGCATGGCGCTGGGCGTGGTGCTGCTCGATCTGGGTGTCCAGGCGAACCAGATTTCCAACCAGACGCGCGTGTACTCGCTGCGTCCGGAGGCCCGCAGCCGGCTGAACACGCTCTACATGGTGACGTACTTCGCGGGCGGCGCCGCGGGCTCGTGGCTGGGGACCTTCGCCTGGACGCACTGGGGATGGAGCGGGGTGTGCGCCTCCGGCGCCGCGCTGTGTGTCGTGGCGCTGCTGGCGCTCAAGCGGGGGCCGAAGGGCGGCGTTCCTGAAACGGCCGAGGCCTGACGGCAGCGGGGCGCCTCATGGATGGGACGGGCCTTCCAGGGCCGCGGCGGGGATGAGGCGGTAGCGCTCCTGGGTTGGCACACCCAGGCGGCGGGCCAGTTGGACCAGCGCCACGCCTTCGATGAAGACGAAGGCCTCCGTCTTGTGGCGGTAGGGGTCGAAGAGGCCGGAGCGCTGCTGGCGCTCGACCCAGGCGGCCTGCTCCTCAATCATGCCGTGGAGGCCCGCGTCGAAGGCGTCGGCGTCCGCCGTGGACAGGGCCTTCACCACGTCGAAGCGGTGGGAGCTTCCACCTTGAAGGGTCCGCTCGAACGCGGTGAGCTCCGCGTCTACGTGGGGCTGCTCCAGCACCAGGGCGATGAGGGTGCCGAAGTAGTGGAAGTCCTCCTCGGACTCCATCCGCTGCATCCAGGTCGGCGTCATCGCCGTGGCGATGGACCGGGCCAGGTCCCAGTTGCCCGCGGCCAGGGCGTCGAAGAGCGGGTCGCCCTTGCTGCGGGCCAGGTAGTACTGGTCGAACTCGGAGCAGGCGCCGCGGCGCTTGAGCAGGCTCAGGTAGAGCGTCGCCGCCTGCTCCAGGCCGTCTCGGAAGCCTGCTTCATCCAATTCGGAGAGCAGGAGGCCGCAGCCATACTGCCGCCAGAGCGCGGCGGTCTCCAACGTCAGCTTCGCGTCCGGCTTCGCCGCCGACGACTGGAGCCGGGGCATCCGCTGGCCCACCAGGAAGAGGATGTTGTCGAGGACCGAGTCCATGGGGCGCCCGGGATTCAGCCCGGAATCTCCGTACCTGTGGGGTGAACCGCGAGCCCGGTGAGCCCTGCCTGCTGGAAGGCCTCCAGCAGGTCGGAGCGCAGGACCATCATCTCTGGGAACTCCGCCACCCGGAACAACTGCGCATCGCCGGGGATGCTGTCATCACGGACATGCAGCATCCGGATGTCGCCAATTTCATCTGGACCATCCAACCGGTACTTCGAACGCTCGCGGTCCACGCAAGAGACACTGCGCAGTGGGTTCGCGATGAAGTAGGGCTCCCTCATTTTGCGCCCGCGCTTGTCGAGCAACACAAATGGCAAGAGTTCCACCGCCGCACCGACGAGGCCGCGAGCCGCCAGCACCTGCTGCGCTCGCTCTGAAACGTAGAGGACGCAGTCCGGGTTGCCGATGAAGTCTGTGAGCATGTCGCCTGCGCGCTCATAGAGGCTGAACTCGGTGGTCGGCGGCAGGTGGGGCGCCACAGGGCGGCCCTTCGTGAGATAGAAATAGCGCTCGACCTTGTCGGGCAGTTCGACAATCTGAACCGCGCGCGGGTCCAACAAGGGGCTCAGCGTACAATAGGAATATGACATGGGCAGCTCAAACCTGGATATCCATCCCGACAGGATGAACTGCCAACCCAGTAAGCCCTGCCTCCTGAATCGCCGCCAGCAAATCGGACCGAACGACCATCAGCTTGGGCAACTCTGCCAACCGGAAGAGTTGCGCCTGCTCTGGAATCGCATCCTCGCGGACATGCAGCAATTTAATCTCCACAATCTGATTCGCTGCGCCGCTGCGGTAACGACACTTAGAGCGCTCAAGATCAACACATCCCACGCGCATCAGAGGATTTGCAATGGCATACGATTCTTGAACTCGACGACCACGCTTATCCAGCAACACAAATGGCAACAACTCGACCGCACCACCAACAAGTCCTCGACTCGAAAACACCTCCTGCACCCGCCGTGAAACATAGAGCACGCGGTCTGGATTATCGATAAAGTCCGTCAACATATCACCAGCGCCCTCACTCAAGCTGAGTTCGGTCGATGGGGGCACATAGGCCGCAGAGGGAACACCATCTCGAAGATAGAAGTAACGCTCGACTTTATCTGGAAGGTCGGCGATCTCGACGGCACGCGCGTCGTATGGATGTTTGAACGTAAAATAGGAGTATTTCATACAAAGCCTCTATACATCGACAGCACTGAGTTGAACGCCCGCCCTCATCACTTTGACTTGCTCAAGCAACGCTTCCGAAAGAGCGTTCAGCTCATCAAGAATAGCTGACTTGAGTTCCTTGGGGTGCTGCTTCTCAATCACGGCACGGTCGATGACATCCCGTAGGTCCCGCAGTTGGTCCTTGAGCGACGCCTGATACGCCGCATGCGCGGGCACACCCCACGGACAGTGGGCCGGCAGTCCCACGATGAGCGCCTCGAACTCCTGCTGCGGCAGCAGGACCATGTTCTTCTCGTTGTGGATGTTCCAGCGCGAGATGAGGATGAGCTTCACCACCAGGTCGGAGCGCGCCGGACTCCCCGACTCACCCTTGCCGATGACCCACTCCTCGACGGCGCCGACCGGGATGAGGTGGTGGTAGTTGTGCTCGTAGGGATAGAAAGCCCCATACCCACCCTGCGTCGGGTTCTGACGCGGCTGGAACTGAGGCCGGTTCCCCTTCTTCAGCGTCTGGTTGGGCACGGGGGCCAGGTGCTTCACCCCGATGTGCCAGCCCTCCGGCCCCCGGCGCAGCCAGTAGAGCGACTGCCGCGCCCTGTCGAAGAAGTCCGACAGGGTCAGCTTCCGCTTCGAGCTGTCACTGACGGGGAAGCGCTTCCAGATGCGCTTCTTCGCCTTGCCGCTCAGGCCGAAGTCCTCCTGGACGAGCTTCATCCGCCGGGCAATCGCCTGGTGGTCCTTGTTGTAGAGCGCGCCGCGCTCGTTCAAGGACACCTTGTAGCAATTGGACATGTGGTTGCACGGGTGGGAGCTCCACCCGCCGTTGTCCGTTATCGTGTGCCGCCAGAGGCACCCGAATCCAGCGGGCTTGTCCGTGTGGTTGAGCGTCTTCGGGTCCCACGCCAGATGCGTGTCGCTGGATGCCATGCGTGCTCACTCCTATGGGCGGACGAGGAGCCCCGAGGCCACCGCGCCATCATCAGACCTCGACCACACGAGAATCTCATCACCGCGCGCGTACTTCCTCTCGAACGACCGCGTGGCCACGGCCATGGACACGCCCCCACTGGCCGCCCCGGTGTCCCCCAGCGACACCGCCGGCCAGTGACTCCGGGCCTCGGCCAACACGGAGTCCGCGGGGAGCCGCGCGAGGAGCGTGCCCCACTCCATCGCCCGTGACTCCTCGCCGTTGAGGTCCCCGTACACGTCCCCGATGCGCGTCGCCCGGGCCAACGTCCCCTCCAGCACCTCCACCAGCCTCATCGAAGGCGCGGCGCCGTCTCCCCGTCCGACACGCAGCGCCTCGACGCGCGCCTCCACCCTGGCGCCGCGCCTCCGCGCCTGGGCAGGGTCCTCGACGAGCAACGCCACGGCGGCCTCTCCCGGCATGAAGCCCACGGCGCGCTCCGGCGTCTTCAGCCGCCCCTTCATGGCCAGCATCTCGAGCGCCTCCAGGTCGCTCGTGAGACTGTCCACGCCGACAATGAGCGCTCGCTGGACCTGGCCGGAGGTGATGGCTTCGCCCGCTTCAGCCATGGCCGCGAGGACGGAGACGTGCCCGCGCACCAGGACCTTCTGAAGCCTTGGCGAGAAGCCCAGACCGCTGCGACGGCTGACCGCGGGAAGGAGCCGCTCTTGAAGCTGCTCCACCAGCAGGTCCTGCTCGGGCGTGCGAGCACCCGAGAGGCCCAGGAAGAACGCGGTGTCCCACCAGAAGCGGGAATCCGCTCCCGTGAGCTCCGAGTAGAGGAGCAGGTCCTTGAGGGCCTCCTCCACCAGCAGCACATGGAGGCCCAGCCCCACGAAGCCATCCGTGAGCCCCTGGATGGGAAACCCCACCACGGACTCGACGCCGGGCTCATCTCCGGAAGAGACCACCTGCAGCCCCAGCGGAACGGGGCGCGCCATTCCGCAGCGAATCGCCGCGCACCCGGAGACCACATCGTGGCCCAGGGAGGACACCATCCCCAGTCCGGTGATGGCCAGTGACATGCCCGGATTCTATCCGCGCCTCGGACATGACCCAAGACGCGCGGTCAGCGCTCCCATGCACAGCGCCCCTGGTGTCGCCCCCCTTTCGTTCAGGGGGAGACATCTCTTCACTCAGGAAGCCTTCTCCGCCGCCAACGCGACCAGGAGCTGCTTCGCCTTCACCTGGCTGCCCACGGACACGTTGAGCTCCGCGACGGTGCCCGTGACGTCCGCCACCACCTGGAACTCCATCTTCATGGCCTCCAGCACCACCAGCACGTCCCCGGGCTTCACCGCCGCGCCCACCTGCGTGTCCACGCGCAGGATGCGCCCGTCCATGGGCGCCGCCAGCCGCCCACTCCCCACGCCGTCGGACTTCGACGGCGGCCGGAACGTCACGTCCGTCATGGCGTGCGCGCCCGCGCCCGAATCCAACCACAGCGTGTCCCCGTCCCGCAGGTAGCGCGCGCGGCCCCGCGTCCCGGCGCAGGCGAAGTCGAGCACGCCCGCGGACAGCCCCAACACGGACACGTCGAACGACGCGTCCCCCACGGCCACCTCGTACCCCTCCGCGGACACGGGCTGGACGGTGACGTGCTCCTCCGCGCCACGGCTCGCGAGCTTCATCCGCACGGGGTGACGGTGCGCCGTGTTCCAGTTCAGCAAGGACGCATCCAGCCCCGCGGTGTCCGCCAGCGTCAAGGCCTCGTCATGGAAGAGCAGCGCCGCCGCCAGCGCCCGCGCCTTCGCGTCCGCCTGGTACAGCGCCTTCACCTCCGACGCCGGCGCGTGCTTCGCGATGAACGCCGTGTCGTACTCCCCGGAACAGAACGCCGCGTGCTCCAGCACGTACAGCAGCAGGTTCTTGTTGGTGGTGACGCCGAACACCGTCAGCTCGCGCAGCGCCTCCACCAGCCGCCGGCGCGCTGTCTCCCGGTCCGGGCCGTGCGCAATCACCTTCGCCTGCATGGAGTCATAGAAGGGCGGAACCTCCTGCCCCGCCCGCACGCCGTGGTCGATGCGCACGCCCTCGCGCACCGGCGGCGCCCACGCCAGCAGCCGCCCGGCCTGGGGCGCATATCCCTTCGCCGGGTCCTCCGCGCAGAGGCGGACCTCGATGGCGTGCCCCGACGCGGCAAGCTGCTCCTGCGTCCGAGGCAGCGGCTCCCCCGCCGCCACGCGGAGCTGCCACTCCACCAGGTCCAGCCCGGTAATCAGCTCCGTCACCGGGTGCTCCACCTGGAGCCGCGTGTTCATCTCCATGAAGTAGAAGTCACCACTCGGCGCGAGCAGGAACTCGATGGTCCCCGCCCCCCGGTAGCCAATGGCCCGGGCCGCCGCCACCGCCACCTCGCCCATGCGCGCGCGCAGCGCGGGACTCACCGCCGGTGACGGGCTCTCCTCCACGATTTTCTGGTGCCGGCGCTGCACCGAGCAGTCCCGCTCGCCCAGGTGCACCACGTTGCCGTGCGTGTCCGCGAAGACCTGGACCTCCACGTGCCGCGCGTCAATGACGGCCTTCTCCAGGATGAGCTCGCCGCTCCCGAAGGCGTTCGTCGCCTCCGAGCGCGCCGCGCGCAGGGCCGCCCGCAGCTGCGACGCCTCATCCACCCGCCGCATGCCGCGCCCGCCGCCGCCCGCCGCCGCCTTGACCATCAGCGGGAAGCCGATGCGCTCGCCCTCCACCGCCAGCGCCTCGTCATCCAACTCAGCGGCCTCGTAGCCAGGGATGCAGGGCACGCCCGCCGCAATCATGCGCAGCTTCGCCTGACGCTTGTTGCCCATCAGGGTGATGGCCTCGGCCTCCGGGCCGATGAACACCCGGCCCGCGTCGTGACAGGCGCGCGCGAAGTCCGCGTTCTCCGACAAGAAGCCGTAGCCCGGGTGGATGGCCTCCGCGCCGGACGCCTTCGCCGCCTCCAGAATCTTCCCGATGACCAGGTAGGACTCCTTCGCCGGAGACAGGCCAATGGCCACCGCCTCGTCCGCCGCCAGCACGTGCGGCGCGGCGCGGTCCGCCTCGGAGAACACCGCCACGGTGCGGTAGCCCAACCGCTGGCACGTCCGAATCACCCGGACGGCAATCTCGCCACGGTTCGCGATGAGGACCTTCTTGAAACGCTCCATCGTGTCCGCTCCTCTCACAGCCGCGCGACGCCGAACGTGTTGGGATGGACCTGCCGCCGCTTCGCCTCACGGCACACCGACAGCGCGAACCCGAGCACCCGCCGCGTGTCCCGCGGGTCGATGAGCCCGTCGTCGAACAGCCGCGCGCTGCAGTTGAACGGGTGTGACTCCTTGTCGAACTGGTCGATGATGGGCTGGCAGAACGCCTTGATTTGCGCCTCGTCCACCACCTGTCCCTGCCGGGCCAGCTTCTCCCCGAAGACGATGGACATCACCTTCGCCGCCTGCTCGCCGCCCATGACGGCGGTGCGTGAGTTGGGCCACCCGAAGATGAAGCGCGGATGGAACGGCCGGCCGCACATGCCGTAGTTCCCCGCGCCGAACGCACCGCCAATCAGCACCGTGAGCTGCGGCACCGTCGCGTTGGCCACCGCCTGAATCATCTTCGCGCCGTGCTTCACGATGCCCCCCTGCTCCGGCTGCGTGCCCACCAGGTAGCCCGTGGTGTTCTGCAGGTAGAGGATGGGCGTGTCCTTCTGGCAGCACAGCTGGATGAACTGCGCGGCCTTCGTCGCGCCCTGGGGCGAAATGGGCCCGTTGTTGCCGATGATGCCCAGCGGGTGGCCGTACAGGTTCGCCCAGCCGCAGACGGTGTGCGCGTCGTACGCGTCCTTGAAGCCAGTGAACTCCGAGCCATCCACGATGCGCGCGATGACCTCGCGGCAGTCGTAGGGCTTGCGGTAGTCCACGGGCACGGCGCCGCAGAGCTCGTCGGGCGAGTACACGGGCTCCGCATAGGTGGGGCGCCCGGCGGGCGGGAGCTGCGCGTTCCACCCGAGCTTCGCCACGATTTCCCGCGCCACGCGGATGGCGTCCGCGTCGTCCTCCGCCAGGTAGTCCGCGGTGCCCGCCACCGTCGCGTGCATCTGGGCCCCGCCCAGCGCCTCGTCCGTGGCGACCTCCCCCGTGGCCGCCTTGAGCAGCGGCGGCCCCGCGAGGAACACCTTCGCCTTCTTCTTCACCATCACCACGTAGTCGGACAGGCCCGGCAGGTACGCGCCGCCCGCCGTGCTGGAGCCATGCACCACCGTCACCTGGGGGATGCCCGCCGCCGACAGCCGCGCCTGGTTGTAGAAGGTCTCCCCACCGGGGATGAAAATCTCCTGCTGGTACATCAGGTTGGCGCCGCCGCTCTCCACCAGCGACACCAGGGGCAGCTTGTTCTCCAGCGCCAGGGCCTGCGCGCGCAGCGCCTTCTGCACGCCCCACGGCGACGCGGTGCCACCCTTGATGGCGGAGTTGTTCACGAAGACGATGCACCGCACCCTGGACACGTAGCCGATGCCGATGATGCTGTTGCCGCCCGCCAGCGAGCCATCACTGTCGTCGTGGTAGCCATAGCCACACAGCGTGGACAACTCCAGGAAGGGCGAGCCCCTGTCCAGCAGCAGCATCAGCCGCTCCCGAGGCAGGAGCTGCCCGCGCTTGTGGAACTTCTCCTTCGCCTGGTTCTCCGTGTTCCGGACCTTCGCCTCGATGGCGCGCAGCTCCGAGACGCGGGCCAGCATGTCCGCGCGGTTCGCCTTGAAGGACTCGGAGCCCGGGTCGATTCGCGAGGTGATTCGTGGCATCGGTCTACTCCTGTCCTTCGCGCAGCAGCGCCTCGGGGATGTCCATGTGCCGCGAGCGCAGCCACTCCCCCAGCGCCTTGCCCTGCGGGTCGAAGCGGGTGGACGAGGAGACCCCCTCCCCCAGCAGGCCCTCCACGACGAAGTTCAGCCCCCGCAGGTTGGGGAAGACGTGCCGCTCAAGAGGCAGCGGCGCGGTCTCCGGGAGCAGGTCGCGCAGCTTCTCCACGGTGAGCGCGTGCACCAGCCACCGCCACGCCGCATCCGTGCGCGCCCAGACGCCGATGTTCGCCGTGCCGCCCTTGTCACCGCTGCGCGCGGCGACGATGCGCCCCAGCGGAGCCCGGCGCGTGGGTCCGCCCGGCGCTGGCGGTGGCAGCGGAGGTGGCTCCACGGGCTCAAGCGCGCGCGTCTCGCCGGGAGGAGGGGCGGCGGTGCGCGTGCCATCCTCGAGGACGGCGACATGCTCCACGCGTCCCGCTTCGACATAGGCCGGCGTGTAGACGCCATACGGCGCGCCGTCGGACGGAGGCGCCGTCATCGTGAAGCCCGGATAGCTGCCCAGCGCCAGCTCCACCGCCGCGCCGCTGAAGGCCCGGCCCACCACCTTCGCGTCCGCGTCCTTCACCACCACGCGCAGGAAGGCGGCGGCCTGCTCCTCGGTGGCCGCGTCCTCGCGGTCCGTCCGCGTGAGCATCCACTGGAGCTCCTTCGGCTTGCGCGTCAGCGCCGCCTCCAGCTGCTCGCGCGCCAGCCGCGCCTTCTCCTCGATGTCCAACCCCACCAGGATGAACGTCGCCTCGTTCCGGTAGCCTCCCAGGTTGTTGAGGCACACCTTCACCGTGGGCGGTGGCGGCTCGCCGCGTACGCCGGAGATGCGGACGCGGTCCTTGCCATGCGACGCCAGGGCGATGGTGTCGAAGCGCGCCGTGGCGTCGGGGCCCGCGTACCGCGCCCCGGTGATTTCATAGACGAGCTGCGCCAGCACCGTGTCCACCGTCACCGCGCCGCCCGTGCCCGCGTGCTTGGTGATGACGCTGCTGCCGTCCTCGTACAGCTCCGCCAGCGGGAAGCCGGGGCGCCGCGCGTCCAGCTCCGTGAAGAAGGAGAAGTTGCCGCCCGTGGCCTGCGTGCCGCACTCCAGGACGTGGCCGGCGACCATGGCCCCCGCCAGCCGGTCCCAGTCATCCACCTTCCAGCCGAAGTGCGCCGCCGCCGGGCCCACCACCAACGACGCGTCCGTCACCCGCCCGGTGACGACGATGTCCGCCCCGGCGCGCAGGCACGCGGCGATGCCCCACCCGCCCAGGTACGCGTTCGCGGTGAGCGGCGAGCCCAGGCCCAGCGCGTCCGCCCGCGCGGAGAGGTCATCTCCCTCCACGTGCGCCACATGCACCTTCACGCCCAGCTTCGCGGCGACCTCGCGCAGCGCGGCGGCCAGCCCCGCGGGGTTCAGCCCACCCGCGTTGGTGACGACCTTGACCTTCTTCTCCACCACCAACGCCAGGCATTGCTCCATCTGCTTCAGGAACGTCTTGGCATAGCCGGTGGACGGGTCCTTCATCCGGTCCCTGCCCAGAATCAGCATCGTCAGCTCGGCCAGATAGTCGCCAGTCAGGACGTCGAGCTGGCCGCCTTCGAGCATCTCCCGGACCGCGGAGAAGCGGTCTCCATAGAAACCCGAGGCATTGCCGACACGCAGGGGGGACGCGGACATGAGCTCTCCACTCGGCAGCAACCAAAGACGCGTGAGTCTGGGCAGGCGACTCTAAAAAAGCAAGCGTGCTTGCTTTTTTAATCCTTAGCTCGCATCCTGGCCGGGTGAGTGAGGCATCTGGCACGCCCGGCAGGCAGGAGCAGGAGCGCAGCCGCGTCACACGCCAGCGTCTGATGGAGGCGGCCATTGGCGCGCTCTCCGAGCTGGGGTGGGCGGGCGCGACCATGACGGTGATTGCCGAGCGCGCGGGCGTGTCCCGGGGCGCCTGTCAGCACCACTTCCCCACCCGCGCCGACCTGGTGGCCGCCGCCGTGGAATACGTGGGGCACCAGCAGGTGGAGGCCGTGCTGCGCAAGGCGGCCCAGCTTCCGGCCGACGCGCGCCGCACGGAGGCCATCCTCCACATGCTGGCCGGCATCTACCTCAGCCCTGTCTTCACGGCGGCGGTGCAGCTGTGGGTGGCCGCCGTGGCGGACTCGGAGCTGCGCGCGCAGCTGGCTCCGCTGGAGGCCCGCGTGGGGCGGGAGTTCCACCGGCTGACAGTGCGGCTGCTCGGCGTGGATGACAGCGTCGCGGAGGTGCGCGAGCTGATTCAGGGCACGCTCGACCTCATCCGGGGGCTCGCGCTGGCCAATCTGCTGAGGGACGACAGCGCGCGCAGGAAGAAGGTCCTCCACCGCTGGGCGCTCACCCTGGACGAGGCCCTGAGCGTCCGGCGCATCCGCGGGGGCTGAAAACCGCTGCAGGTTTCACGAAAGACCTCCACATCAGGAGCTGACCATGGGCTACCGCTCTCTCTTCGCACCGGGCTGTTTCAGCAACCGCACCCTCGTCGTCACCGGCGGCGGCAGTGGCATTGGCCGCTGCACCGCGCACGAGCTGGCCGCGCTGGGCGCCAACGTCGTCCTGGTGGGCCGCAAGCCCGACAAGCTGGAGGCCGTCGCGCGGGAAATCCAGGAGGACGGCGGCAAGGTGTCCTTCGAGGTGCTCGACATCCGCGACGAGGAGGGCGTGAAGGCCACCGTGGCGCGCATCATCGCCGCGCACGGCCCCATCCACGGCCTGGTCAACAACGCGGGCGGGCAGTTCCCCTCGCCGCTGTCGGCCATCTCCAAGAAGGGCTTTGACGCGGTGGTGTCCACCAACCTCACCGGCGGTTTCCTGATGGCGCGGGAAGTCTACCTCCAGTCCATGAGCAACCATGGAGGCGCCATCGTCAACATGCTCGCGGATTCGTGGGGCGGCATGCCGGGCATGGGGCACTCCGGCGCCGCGCGCATGGGCATGCTCAACCTGACGCAGACGGCCGCGGTGGAGTGGGCCGCGTCCGGCGTGCGCGTGAATGCCGTGGCGCCCGGCTGGGTCGCCTCCAGCGGCATGGACAGCTACAAGGACGAAGGCGTGCGGGCGATGATTCCCCTCCTCAAGAAGGAGGTGCCGCTCCAGCGACTCGCCACCGAGTCCGAGGTGAGCGCCGCCATCGTCTTCCTGCTCACCGACGCCGCGGCCTTCATCACCGGCGAGGTCATCAAGATTGACGGGGGCGCTTCGTGCAACACGAAGATTTTCCCGCTGGAGGAGACCACCGCCTCCAAGCCCTACGAGGGCTTCCACCGCGCGGCGGCGCCGCGCATCCTCGGCGGTGAGTCGAAGGAGTAGGAACAACGCCCCGCCTCCGCTCGCACCGCACCGCGCGGAAGCGGAGGCTGCCATCTCAGAGGCCGTCCGGGTAGCAGCAGCCGGAGGTTGAGTGCCTCCGGCCGCTGCACTTCTGTGCGACTTCTCAAAATGGAGCAGCGCTACATGATGGGAACAGCGTGCTCCTCAGGCAAGCCGAACGACGCGGCACTTCTGGCACAGAGGATACTCGGCGATGAATCCACTGATCCTGGCCAGCATCTCTTCGTAACTGCGGCCATACATGTAGAGCGCCGTTTCCGTGGGCCCCTGCCAATAGCTATGAATCATGCCCTCTTCGCCCAGCAAGCGCTCGCATTCGTCGTGGACGTGATTGCTATCGCACGAGGCATAGACCTCCGCGGGCAAGTCCGAGCCGTTCAGGTAAAGTCCCAGCCCTTCGTGTGAGCCGAACGGAAACGAGCCTTCATCGTCGGGCAGGATGACCTCGGAGCCCTTCGGCGCCAGCATCTCCTGCACCACGTCAGCAACCTTCTCCGCCAGCTCGCGCGAGTAGTCATCAAGCTCGATTTCGATGTCGCAACGCTCGACCTCTCCATCCGGCGCCATCAGCGTTCCTCCGCCGGTGACGCGTGCGCCCAATCCCAGCGTTTCGGCAACCTCGTCGAAGGCATCCTCCAACTCGGCCCGGTGCATGGGTTGTAGCCGCGCATTCAACGAGAGCACGATGAGACCCGGCTTCTTCTTCTTGAAAAATCGAAGCATCACTTCAATCCTAAGGCGTTGGAACAGGTCAATCCTGGTCCCTGCATTCACCTGACGGGACCTATGGCCGGAAGCGCACGATGCGCACGTCGAGGGCGCCGGATTCCACGTCCAGGACCTGGCGCATCAACTCAAGCGCGCGCGCTTCATCAAAACTGCCGGAGCCCGCGCCAATGACAGGGAAGGCCACGGAGCGCAAACCCTGCTCGCCTGCCTTCGCCAGGGCATTGCGGACCGAGTCCTGGATGGAGCGCTCCGAGGCCCGCCAGAGCATGTTGATGCCCGCGACGTGGATGATGGCTTTGAATGGCAACCGCCCGGAAGAGGTCACCACTGCCGTGCCCAATGGCATGGGCCCTGCCTTCGCCACCTCACGGAAGGGCGCGAGCCCCGCCCGGCGCTTGATGGCGCCAGACACCCCCTGCGGCAGCAGCAGCCACCAGGGGATGATGTTCCGGTTCCAGGCATTGACGATGGCCTCCACCGGCTGGTCCAGCAAGTCGCCTTCGACAACGGAGACGGGCATGGCGCGGACTCTAGCGCCAGCCCGTCTCGAATGGGTGTGCCTGGGTGCTCAGTCACACTCGTGCGTGTGCGTGTGCTCCGTGGCCTTGGGGCTCCAGCCTTCGTTCCCGTCCTTCTCGAAGAAGAACTTCGCGCGCGGGCGCTGGCGCGTCCCGACCTCGTTGAGCGTGGCCGCGTCGTACAGGCGCCCGTTCACCATGGTGTACCGCACAGAGCGACTGTGCTTCAGGTCCTGCAAGGGATTTCCATCCAGCACGATGAGGTCCGCCAGCTTGCCCGCTTCCAGCGAACCAATCTCCCCATCCAGGCCCAGGTAGCGCGCCCCGCTCAGCGTCGCCGAGCGCAGCGCCTGCAGCGGCTTCATGCCGCCATGGCCGAACATCCAGACCTCCCAGTGCGCCGCCAGGCCTTCACGCTGGCCGTGCGCGCCCAACTGCACGCTCACGCCCGCGTCACTCAGCTCGCGCGCCACGGTAGCGGCGGCGAAGTGGTTGAACTCGTCGTCCGGCACGTGCATGGAGGGCCGGCGGCTGCGCGAGTCCACCACCCGGCGCGGGACGAAGGACAACAGGCGCTCGTCCTCCCACACGTTCGTCTTCTGGTACCAGTAGTTCTCACCCCAGACGCCGCCGTAGGCCACGCCCAGCGTCGGCGTGTAGCCGGTGCCGCTCTTGCCCCACAGCTGCTTCACGTCCGCGTAGATGCGCGCCACCGGAATCGCGTGCTCCACGCCGGTGTGCCCGTCCACCACCATCGTCAGGTTGTGCTGGAGCAGCGAGCCGCCCTCCGGCACCACCAGCATGTCCAGCTCGCGCGCCGCCTGGAGCACCTTCTGCCGCTGATCTCTTCGCGGCTGGTTGTAGCTCTTCACGCTGAAGGCCCCCATGGCCTTCATCCGCCGCAGGTGCGAGCGCGCGTCGTCCACCGTCTCAATGGGCGCGCGGTAGCCCGCGCCGGACGCGCCGTAGAGGATGGTGCCCGTGGAGAAGATGCGCGGCGCCACCACGCCGCCCGCCCGCGCCAGCTCACTGGCCGCGAAGACCTCTTCCGAGGAGTTCGACGGGTCGTGCAGCGTCGTCACGCCGAAGGCCAGGGAGGACGCGTGCACCCAGCTCTGCTCGGGCATCAGCCCATCCATGCCCATGGCCCCGTGCCAGTGCACGTCGATGAGGCCGGGCATCAACGTCTTGCCCTTCACGTCCACCACCTTCGCCCCGGACGGCACCTGCACCTTGCCCACCGGGCCCACGGCGACGATGCGGTTGTTTCGCACCACCACCACGCCCTGCTCGATGACCTCGTCCCCTTTCATGGTGATGACGCGGCCCCCCACCAGGGCCAGCGTGCCCTCCGGCACGTCAGCCTTCACCGGGAAGGAGATATCCACGCCCTTCTCCGGCGCCTCCGGCAGCTTCTCCGGCGCACCGTCAATGAAGGCGAAGCTCTCCTTCAGCGCGCGGGTGAAGAGCTCGGGCCCCAGCGCCCAGTGCAGGCGCTGGCTGTCACCGGACCAGTGCAGGTACTCACCCGCGTCCCGGCTCACCTTCGCCAGCGGCAGCGCCTTCGCGCCAGGCCCCACCGTGGCCGACTTCGCGCCCAGCGCGAAGGGGACGATGAAGGCGTTGAAGTTCTCCCGGAACGCCACCCACCGCTCGTCCGGGGAGACGCGCAGCTCGGTGGCCTCGGCGCTCGTCAGGTGCGTGCGCTCCTCGCTCCCGTTCAGCCCGATGCTCTTCAGCGAGCGCACGTCCTCCTTCTCCTTGCGCTCCACGTGCAGGAAGTAGACGCGGTCCGAGCGCGCGCCGAAGTGCGGCTGCTCCCCGTCACGCGCCAGGCGCTTCGGCGTGCCACCGCTCGCGGGCATGGCGAACAGGCCCGTGTTCCGGCTCCACAACCCGGGCATCAGGTAGCCGTCCCCGGACGCGCGGTACACCAGCGTCTTGCCGTCCGGGCTGAACGCGGGCTCCACGTAGTAGCCCGGCTGCTTCGTCAGCACCTTGCCCTCGCCTCCCGTGGCGGGCACCACGCGGAGGGTGCCCAGCTTCTCGTCGTCCCACGTCGTGTAGACGATGGAGCGCCCGTCCCGGGAGAACGACGGATAGAACTCCAGGTGGTCGTCCTGCTTCGTCAGGCGCCGGGGCGTGCCCGCCGGCAGCTGCTTCACGTACAGCTTGCCCAGCGACTGGTACACCACGCGGTCCCCCTTGGGAGACACCTGCACCCAGCGCAGCATCTTCGTGGAGAAGCGCTCGGGGGCCACCGCCTGCGGGCTGCGCACGGCCTCGAAAATCGTGCGCGTCCCCCGCACGCGGAAGGCAATGGGCGTCACCTTCTTCGTGGCCACGTCGATGCGGTGCAGCTTGCCGCCCGCCCAGAAGACAATCGCCTTGTTGTCCGGCGTCCACGCCATGCCCGGATACACGCCGTGAATGGCCCACGTCTCCTGCATGTCCCGGTCGAGCCCGTCGTACAGCGGGCGCTCCGCGCCGGACGCCACGTCGGTGACGTAGAGCACGCTCTTGGCGCGCACCCGGCGGACGAAGGCCAGCTGCTTGCCGTCACGCGACGGCGTGGGGCGGATGGCGCCGCCCGGGCCCGTGATGAAGGGCTCGATTTCCTTCGTCTCCAAATCCAATCGCTGGATGGCGTAAATCTGGCCGTTGGGGTCCTTGTTGTATTCGAAGGTCTTCCCCGGCGAGACGTCCTGGCTGAAGTAGACGTGGCGCCCGTCGGGTGAGAAGGCGGGCTCGCCCAGGTCCTTCTGGTCGTTGGTGCGCTCGGTGAGCTGCACGCCCTCGCCGCCGGCGCGGTGGTACATCCACACCTCGCCCGCGCCCAGCGAGCGACGCGCGGTGAAGTGCTTGCGCGCCACGATGAACTGCCCGTCCGGGCTCCACGCGGGGCTGTTGAGCAGGCGGAACTTCTCCTCCGTCACCGCCCGCGCATTCGAGCCGTCCCGGTCCACCACCCAGAGGTTGTCGCCGCCGCCCCGGTCACTGGTGAAGACGATGCGCTTGCCGTCCGGGCTGAAGCGCGGCTGCATGTCCCACGCGACGCCGGACGTCAGCGCCTTCGCTTCACCGCCGCCCATGGGCAGCACGTAGAGGTCCCCCAACAGGTCGAAGACGATTTCGTCTCCGCGCGGGCTGACGTCCACGTTCATCCACGTGCCCTCGGTGACGTCGATGTTCACCTGACGGGCGGGGAAGCCCGGCGCGTCCACCTTCCAGGCGTCCCCCCCTTCCTTCTCCGCCTGCTGCGCGGCTTCACCGGACGGCGGACGCGGGGCGTCTACCTCGGCGGCGCGGGCCGCGTCGCGCGCGGCGTCCTTCGTGTCGGGTGCCGGCCGTGGCGGGTCCTGCCGGACCACGGGAGGCTTCGCCGGAGCCTGCTGCGCGGCCATGGGCACGGCGGGCATCAGCAGGACGGCGAGGAGGGAGGAGGTCAGTCGTTTCACCAGAAGTCCTCATTGAGGGAGAAGCCGTGTGTCGGGTGGCGGAGACTATCCGGCCCCGGGGGGCTGTTGGATGCCGGCCGAGAACAGGCGAACAGGCGAGCCTCTTCCGGGCCGTGTAAGCTCACGCCCGTCGAGCAGCACTGATTCCGAGGGGGGAGTCTCCATGCAGACGCGTCAGAAGCTCGCCGTGCTCATCATCCACGGCATTGAAGTGGATGACCCGGGTCTCTACGACACCGCCGTGCGCCTGCTGCGCCAGCACTTCACGCAGCACGCGGGGGCCGGGCCGGACACACTCGCCGTCGAGACGGTGAACTGGGCCTCCGTGCTGGAGGGTGCGGAGAGGGACCTGCTCGCCCGCTACGCCCCGGCCGACGCGGACACGTATTGGAAATCCCTCTATGACAGCGTGCGCACGGTGAACCAGGGTCACGAGTCCGCGCTCGTGCCGATGATGCTCCGCCTGATGCGGCCGTCCCTGCGCGGCATGGACCTGCGCTACCCCGGCCTGCGGTGGATGCTGGTGCACTTCGTGGGCGACATCATCGCCTATCAGACGAACCCCGCCGACCCGGACGTCTACACGGGCATCCACCGAAAGGTCGCCGAGGCCCTGGGCCGCCTGCGTCAGCAGGCCGGTGACACCGCTCCGCTCTGCGTCATCGCGCACAGCCTGGGCAGCGTCATCGCCAGCAACTACTTCTATGACTTGCAGGCCCAGCGGCTGGCCGGGCGGGACATCATCGAGGAGACGGTGCGCGCGGCCCAGGGCAGCTCGCCCCTGGAGCGCGGCGAGACGCTCAGCCACTTCTACACGCTGGGCAGCCCCATGGCCCTGTGGAGCCTGCGCTATCCCCACGCGGAGCTCGACCAACCCCTGCAGGTCCCCGCGCCGGAGCTGGCACGCCACCATCCGGGGGTTGGTGGACGGTGGCTCAACTTCCACGACGAGGACGACGTCTTCGCCTGGCCACTCCAACCCCTCAGCGCCGCCTATCACGCCTCGGTGGAGGACCGCGCCGTGCGCGTGGCGGGCCCGCTCTTCTCGTGGACGCCCCTGGTCCACCCCTTCTACTGGTCGGACGACGGCGTGATGCGGGATATCGGCACGTCGCTCGCCGGCGCGTGGAAGCAGCTCTCCAGCGCGTCGACCGTGGCCGCCTAGCGCGGCGTTTCGGACGCCACGTCAAAACGCAGTGCGCCACGCGGCCCTGAATCTGGTATCGCGCCCCTCATGTCGGACGACTTCACGCTTCCCGAGGACAAGGCCGGGCGGATGGAGCGCTGCGCGGTCTTCTACACCGACGTCGTGCCCCACAACCACGCGCTGGGGCTGCGGCTGGTGGACGTCGGCGCCGCCGAGGCCACCGTCGAGCTGCCCTACGCGGAAAACCTCGTCGGCAACCCGGAGACGGGCGTCATCGCCGGCGGCGCGGTAACGACGCTCATCGACGCCACGTGCGGCACCGCCGTGTTCCTCAAGCTGGGCCGCTTCGCTCCGCTCGTCACGCTGGACCTGCGCATCGACTACCTGCGCCCCGCGCGGCCCGGCATTGTCCTCACCTGCGTGGCCGATTGCTACCGGCTCACCCGCCAGGTGGCCTTCGTCCGCGCGCTCGTCCACCAGGGCGACCCGGGCCACCCCGTGGCTTCCGCCCAGGGCACCTTCATGCGGACGGAGGAATGACGGCCATGTCCGAGTCCACGACGCCTCCACTCGCCGAGTTGGTGCGCCAGGTGCGCAAGACGCGCGAATACAAGCGCCTCACCGACGCCATCCCCTACACGCGCTTCATGGGCATCGGCGTGGAGAACCTCGCCGGCGAAATGCTCTGCCGCATGGCCTTCAACCCGAGGAACATCGGCAACAGCCTGCTTCCCGCCCTGCACGGCGGCACGCTCGGCGCGCTGCTGGAATCCGCCGCTGTCTTCGAGCTGCTGCTGCAGACGAACACCGAGCGCGTGCCGAAGGTCATCTCGCTCACGGTGGACTTCCTGCGTTCGGGCAAACCTCAGGACACCTTCGCCAAGGCGTTCATCACCCGCCAGGGCCGACGCGTGGCCAACGTCCGGGTGGACGCGTGGCAGGACGACCGCACGCGGCCCATCGCCAGCGCGCATGCGTTGTTCCTGCTGTCGGAGCCGTAAGCCCACCGGGTGTAGAGCCGCTGACGGTGGGATGCCATCAAAGCCCCTGAGACGCGCCACGTCGTGACGCGGCACGGTGATTTCGACGGGGGCCGGTTCGCCCACCGCGATGCGCTGGCGTCCAGGAACGACCAGCTCGCGCACCTCGCCGACGCGCACGGCAATCGGCGATGCGACCGGGCCTCTCGGCTCGCGGCGTGACAGCGTCAGACTGGAACAGAAAAGACGGTGTCCACAGGAGCACGCCCAGGCCCGCGCCCAATACCACCAGGCAAGCCGCTCCATCCCCTGGTCCTCCGCGACCACGAGCAGCGGCCTCGACAGCTTGAGCACCACCCGCCGCCCCATCCTCAAGTCATCCGCCGCGTACAGCACCGCCCATCCCGCCCACGCCCAGCACGCCCTGCAGCAGATAGGCTCCCAGGCGCGTCCCTGGCGGCAGGACCGGCTCCTCCCGCGCGCCCGGCAACGTCGCCGCGCCCGGGTCCCACCGCGTAAGCGCCTCCGCCCCACGCTCAACGGCGACTGCACCCGGCAGGGAGGAGCCGGACGCCACCAACACCCGGCAGTCCGCGCAACCGTCGAGGTGCGCTTCCACCACCGCCACCTTCCCCCACGGGAGCCGAGCCACTGGCGAAGGCCGCGCGCAGGTTTCTCATCCAGACATGCGGACATCGGAGGACGGTGCAACGCGTTCATGGCGCGCCTCGAATCATCACAGCCCGGTCCGCGCCGAACAGCCCACCCGGCGGGGGCGATGGCGCCACCCGGGTGTCCCCGCCCTCGGAGGCAGCGCCGCTGGCTCGCCGACCCGACCTCCCACCTCGTGTCAGCCCCTCCCTGTAGACAGGTCATCGTGGAAGGAACGTTCCTTCCAAGCGACGGCCGCGAAGGCAGGGGGATGGGCGGATGTACACGTTGGCGGAGATGCGCGCTTTCAGGCTGCGTGACGCGGCGGAGCTGCTGGCACAGCGGGGTTTCGACAACGTCCGGGCCGCGGAACTCGCGCGTGCGACACGGCTCTCGGTGGGCTCGCTGTACCGTTACTACGGCAGCAAGCAGGGCATCGCGCGAGCGATACGGACCCTCACCGAGCGCGAGCTGTCCTACACGGGTTTCGTCGCCTACCAGATGGCGGACGGTGATCCGCTGAGACAGGGGTTTCGCGACGTCTTCATCGCCTTCTGGCGCGAGTTCGCGACCTGGGCGCTGTTGCAGCCCCACCTCGTGGGCTTCACCTTCCTTCACAACCATCCGGACACGGACACACCCGGTGAGCATGACGGACGGACGCGCGCGCAGGTGCTGGAGGTCCTCGAACATGGCGAGCGCGAGAAGGTGTTTCCCGAAGGCCGCACCTGGCTCCATGAGTGCATGGTGTGGGGCGTGCTGTCGGAGCTCGTGCGCCGGGCGGGACGGGGCGAGGTCGTGAGCGAAGAAGACGTCGACACTGCCGCGGAGGCCCTCTGGAGAGCGCTCTCTTCAGATGAGCCCTCCAAGCCTCGAAGTGGTGGCAATCCGCCTCCGGGACGCGAACACGCGCATCCAATGCCCACGGCGGACACGTCAGCTCAGGCAAGCGTAGAGGTGGCGCCCATCGCATCGGCTGAACCGTCCCCAGCCACGATGAGCCCACGTGAGCAAGTGCTGCCCGAGCCCTTATCCGGCGCTGCCCCCGTGTTCACCAAGAGCGCGGCGGCAGGTGAAGCACCGCCCTCGTATGCGCCTTGTCCCAGGCCGGTTCCGTCGGAGCGAAGCGCTGGTTCAGCGGTGCCCACGCCCCTCGTCCCCGCGCGGAGGAACGCGGACGCCGTTCATGGCACATGGTGGCACCATGACCGCCGATACCCTGCATCAATCGGTGACGACGATGCGGTAGCTGCTGCGCTCGTGTTCGGGCGCCACCGCCACCCACGCACACGAAGAACCGGACGCGGCGCCCGTGGCGTTCAACCGGAAGGTGCTCCTCACACCCGAACATGCGCTGGCGGCCTTCCGGCAGACGCCTCAGTGGTCGCGGCAGGTGGAGATGACACCCCGCTTCGCCCGGGAGCTGCGCGCCCTGAAAGGGCTCTCCCTGGACCTGGAGGCCTACGCCAGGTGCACACGTCCACACTCGTCCTGTTGGGAGCGAACAGCCCGGAGGTGCTCCTGGCCCGGCCGTGCGCTGGCGCGGACGCTGGCCCACGTCACCGCGCCGGAATTGCTGGCGCGCGAGGTCTCCGCGTTCCTCCGCGAATCGCCCGCGCGCCTGAGTCCTACATGGACACGGACTTGCTCGGGTCGAGCTGCTTCTTCTCCGGCTCGCGCGTCCGGGCCTGCGTGTCGGCCTTCTTCGAGGCGTCCTGGCGCTTGCGTGGGGCCTCGACCTCCGCCTTCACCGGCGCCTCGCAGTGGTCACCCTTCCGGTTCGGGTGGCAGTGCCGGATGCCATACACATGGTGACACCCACAAGGGTCCACCCGCTTCTTCGCGCACGCGGAGGGATTGAACACCGGGGCTGCTACCGCCACCGGCTTCTGCTCCTTCTCCACGGGTCCCGCCTGCAACGCCACCGCCAGGAAAATCCCACCAAGGAAACCCATCGCCCACCCCCTACCTGGATGCTGCGGAATGGATGGGAATGGAATCCGGACGTGACAAGTCCCAAGGCGATAGGAACCTCGCCGTCCGCTCGCGGGCTGACTTTCGCCCGGCCGGGCACGCCCCGGCCGCGGCCGCGTGCGGCTCCGAATTCGCTCGCCTTCCCGCCTGTGCCCCCAGCATCCTCTGCTCCTGTTTTCGGGTTTCGGCTCCTGGCGTCAGCTTCCCTGGACGCTCCCGTCGCTGCCGCGTGTTCATCCCAGCTGGGGGATTCGAGTCATGAGTTGGAAGCAGCGGCTGGAGAAGGTCTCAGAGGGCCATTACGTCCTGGCGAAGACCAAGAGCATGAAGGTCGATGCGGACCTGTTCCTGTCCGACAAGTTGCTGTGGGGGGAGGGCCCCGAGCAACCTGGACTGGAGGACTCCGTCTTTGACCAGGTGGTGAATGCGGCATCCTTCCCCGGGGTCACCCGCGTGGCCGTCACGCCAGACTGTCACCTGGGCTACGGCGTGCCCATTGGCACGGTGGTGGAGACGGACGGCATCCTCCTGCCCACCGCCGCCGGCTACGACATTGGCTGCGGCATGGTGCAGTTGCAGACGACGCTCACCGCCGAGGACGTCGCCGACGCCACGAAGCGCCGCCGCTGGATTGACGAGGTGACCCGGCGCATCGCCGTGGGCGTGGGCGCCAGCCGCGTGCAGAAGCAGCGCAGGGTGACGGACCGCACCTTCGCGGACGTGGTGCGCCACGGCGCCAAGGCCCTGGGCCGGGGCTCGTCCGTCACCGAGCGCGACTACATCCCCGTCGAGGACGACCGGGTGGACATCCCCGAGCGCGCCTTCGGCAAGCGTGAGCAGTTGGGCAGCCTGGGCGGCGGCAACCACTTCACCGAGATGCAGGTGGACCAGGACGGCCGCGTGTGGGTGATGCTGCACACCGGCAGCCGCGGCTTCGGGTGGAACATCGCCAAGCACTTCTTCGTGGAGGGCGCCGCGCAGTTGGGCCTCAAGCGCCGCAGCGAGGACCATGTCTGGCTGGACGCGGAGAGCCCGCTGGGCCGCGACTACTGGAACCTCCACAACATGGCGGCCAACTTCGCGGTGGCCAACCGGCTCATCATCGGTGAGGCGGTGTGCGCCGCGCTGGAGGACGTCTTCGGCGGCACGGCCAGCGTGTATTACGAAATCTCCCACAACCTCATCCAGAAGGAGGCGGGGAAGTTCGTCGCCCGAAAGGGCGCCACGCGCGCGTTCCCCGGAGGGCACCCCGCGCTGAAGGGCACCCCCTGGGAGAAGACGGGCCACCCCATCCTCATCCCGGGCTCCATGGAGACGGGCAGCGCCATCCTCTTCGCCGAGCCGGGCGCGCAGAAGTCCATCTATTCGGTGAACCACGGCTCCGGCCGCCGCCTGTCGCGCGGCGAGGCGAGGCGCGTGCTGAAGCAGGACGCCACCGACAAGCGCCTGGCCGAGGCGGGCATCCTCCTCAACACCCGCCAGACGCCGCTGGACGAGTCCGGCCCCTGCTACAAGAACCTGGACGACGTCCTGGCGACGGTGGAGATGGCGGGGCTCGCCCGGGTGGCGCACCGCCTCAAGCCGGTGGCCTGCATCAAGGGCGCGGACTGAGGCGGCCCGGGCGGGGCCTGGCCGCCTGTCTGCTGGCGGGCACCCGGGCGCGGCCAGCCCCGGGTCATTTCCGGGTCGGCGCGTAGGGCTCGTGGGGTCGTCCAGGGGACGCTACAGTGGGAGGCCCTGGAGTCTTTCGCCCATGAGCTCGCCGTCCCCTGCTGCCCGCATGCCCCCGGCTGTCTCCCGTGAAGCGGAGCTGGCTCACGCCGAGAGCGAGCTGTTGACGCTGGAGGCCCGGCTCCATGAACAAATCGCCCAGGCCACGGCGGAGGCGTCCGCGCTGGCCACCCGGCTGGAGCAGGCGCGGCAGGCGCTGACGCGAGCCCACCAGGCCCCCGGCGCCGACCCCATGCTGGGGGAGCAGTCCTCCCGGCTTCAGCTGGCCGCGGCGCCCGCGCTGGACGTGGAGGCGCCGCGCGCCCGGGCGCTGGAGGCACGGCAGGTGGCGCTCCAGGCACGGCGGCAGGCGGGTTCGGAGATGCAGTCGCTGCTGCGGGCACACCAGGAGCAGGCGGCGCAGGTAGCCCGTGCGGTGGCCGAGGCGGAAGCGGTGCTCAAGCGTCAGGCCGAGGCGGCCAAGGCCCGCCAGGAAGCCGTGTCGCGGGCAGCGCACGAAGCAGCCAAGGCCCGGCAGGCCGAGCTGGCTCGGGCGGCCGCCGCGGCGAGGGCCCAGGGGCACGCGCCCCTTCCAGCAGCCGCGGCACGGCCCGCCGCAACGCCGGAGAACGACGCGCGGCGCAACGGACGGGTGCGGATGCACACCTCCATCGACATGCGCAGCGACTCCAACTTCTTCACGGGTTTCTCACTGGACATCAGCGAGGGCGGCGTCTTCATCGCCACGGTGGACGCGGTGCCGCGCGGCACGCAGGTGGAGCTGGACTTCACGCTGCCGGGCGGACGGCCCATGAAGGTGACGGGCGTGGTGCGCTGGGTGCGCGAGGCCAATTCCCGCACGCCGGAGCTGATGCCGGGCGTAGGTGTGCAATTCACCGGGCTGCCACTGGAGGTGGCCAGCGCCATCTCCTCGTTCGTCACCACGCGCGACCCGATGTTCTTCCCGGATTGAGCCTGAGACAGATGCCTTCACGACACGCGGGCGCGATGTTTCACCCCATCCGTCGGGTAGCCGACCTCGTGGCACTCCCGCGCGCTGACAGGCGGGATTATCCTCCGCAGAAGACAGACACTCCGACGTCGAGTTCATGGCGCAAGCCAATGCAGCGGCGCCATGGAAGGAGATGACACCCGCATGAGCGCGCCTCATCGCAGCCCCACGGTCCTCGCCGGACGTCGTCCGCGCTGGGACTCCCGCCGCCGCGACGGCACTGCCCGTGCCCTGGAGGGCACTGGCACTCCGCCCGCATGTGCCGCCCTGGATGCGCCGGCGCCCGAGGTGGACAAGGTCAACCTCGCGCAGAAGCTGGCCCTCTTCTCCGAGCACTGGTCTCCGAAGGTGGTGGGCGAGCTCAACGGCCAACACGTCCGGCTGGCCCGGCTCCACGGCTCCTTCGTCTGGCACCAGCACGACGCCGAGGACGAGCTGTTCCTCGTGCTCCACGGCCAGCTGCGCATGGAGCTGCGCGAGCGCACGGTGGACGTGGGCCCAGGGGAGTTCATCATCATTCCCCGCGGCGTCGAGCACCGGCCCGTGGCGGAGGAGGAGGTCCACGTCCTGCTCTTCGAGCCCGCTACCACGCTCAACACCGGCAACGTCCGCGAGGAGCGGACAGCCGAGCACCTGCAGCAGCTCTGAGGCGGACGTCCAGGCACCCCGCCGGGCGGGCGAGCCTTCTGCCACACCGCTCCCGCGGATTCCTCCGTGGCGCCGCGCGGCGCACCTTTAGCGCTGGACCCGGGCCGCCCGAGCGGCTCCCTGCCGAGGAGCGGAAGCGATGCGCATCCACCACCTGAACTGCACCACCATGTGCCCACCGGGCGGACGGCTGGTGGACGGACGAAAGGGCTTCACGGGGCCCGCGGCGCTGACGTGTCACTGCCTCCTGGTGGAAGGCCGGCGGGGGCTCATCCTGGTGGACACCGGCTTCGGCCTGGAGGACGTGAGGCACCGGCGTCCCCGGCTGTCGCCCCTGTTCCTCGACCTGCTGACGCGACCCCAGCTCAACGAGGGCTCCACGGCCATCCGGCAGCTCGAGCGCATGGGCTTCCAGGCCAAGGACGTGCGCGACATCGTCCTCACGCACCTGGACTTCGACCATGCTGGAGGCCTGGACGACTTCCCGCACGCCCGGGTCCACCTGCTGTCGGACGAGTACCGGGGCGCCGTGGCCCAGGCGACGCCGTTGGACCGGCGCCGCTACCGGCCGTTGCAGTGGATGCACGAGACGCAGTGGGTGACGTACCCCTCCGGTGGAGACGGTGAGCGCTGGTTCGGCTTCGAGTGCGTGCGGGACTTGACGGGCCTGCCGCCGGAAATCCTGCTGGTGCCGCTGCCGGGCCACACCCTGGGCCACGCGGGCGTGGCCATCCAGAATGGCAGCGGGTGGCTGCTGCACGCCGGAGACGCGTACTTCTACCACGGGGAGATGGCCCCGGACCGGTACCGGTGCACGCCAGGGCTGCGCGCCTACCAGAAGCTGATGCAGAAGGACGGCTACCTGCGCTGGCACAACATGCGCCGGCTGCGCGAGCTGGTGCGGCGGCACGGACGGAACGTCACGGTGTTCTGCGCGCATGACTCGCTGGAGTTCGAGCTGCTGGAGGAGCAGGAGAAGGCGCCGGAGCTGTCACCCCTGCGGGCCTTCGTGGACACCCAGCCGCCGCTGCACGCGTGACGCGCGGGCTCACAAATGAAGGGGCGCATCGGGTGGCTCGCGCAGCTCCGCGCCCAGCAGCATCAGCGGCAGCTCCACGATGAAGGCGGCGCCCTCGCTGGGGGTGCTCTCCACGCGGATGGTGCCGCCGTGCGCCTCCACCAGCTGCCGGACGATATAGAGGCCCAACCCGAAGCCCGCGTGCTGGCCACCGGCGGGCTCTCTTTCGAAGCGCTCGAAGATGCGCCGCTGCGCCTCCGGGGCAATGCCCACGCCCTGGTCCCTCACCACCAGCCGCGCCCGCGCCACGGCCGCGTGCTCCACCCGGACCTCCACCGGCCGTCCCCTGCCGAACTTCAGCGCGTTGGACAAGAGGTTCGTCACCACCCGGTCCAACCGCAGCCGGTCCCACCGACCCACCAGCCCCAGCTCCGCGTTGAACTCCAGCTTGCAGCCCGCCTCCGCCGCCTGCTCGGCGAAGCGCTCCACCACCTCATGCACCAGCTCCGACAGGTCCACCGGCGCCACGTCCAGCATCAGCTTCCCCGACGACAGCCGCGACAAGTCCAGCAGGTTGTGCAGCAGCTGCCCCAGCCGCTGCGTCTGCTTCAGCGCCGCCGCCAGCCCGCCGCGCGCCTTCTGCTCCCCCGCGAGCTCCGTCCGCTGAAGCTTCCGCAGCAGCAACTGCAGCGTGTTCAACGGATTGCCCAGGTCGTGCGCCGCCACGCCGATGAGCTCCACCGCGTCCTGCGCCTCGCTCCAGAGCCGGGCGTTGTCCAGCGCGAGCGCGGCGCGGCCCACCACCTCCTCCACCAGGACCTGGTCCGTCATCGTCAGCCTGCGCTCCGGCGCGGACGTCAGCAGCACGAACACCCCGCGCGTCTGCTGCCCTACCCGCAGCGGCACGCCGAGGTAGGAGCGCACGCCCACCTTCTCCATCAGCGACACGTGCTCGGGGCCCTCCAGCCCCTCTGACAGCGCCTCCGGGGACACGTCGCTCGTGAGCTCGGAGCGCCCCGTGCGCAGCACCTGCCAGATGCCCCCCTGTGACTCGCGCAACGGGGGAAAGCGCCGCGCCGCGTCCCACAGCCAGGCCTCCTTCTCCGGCACCGCGTGCGCCACCGCGCGAGGCCAGAGGTCACCACCTGCCGTCATCAGGTAGAGCACACAGGCATCCGCCACCTCCGGCACCATGATGCGCGTCAGCTCGGCCACCGTCTGGTTGGGGTCCTGGAACTGGTGGAAGAGGCCCCCTGCCTCCGCCAGCACTTGCTGCGTGCGCTCGGCCTGGCGCCGCTCGGTGATGTCGCGCGTCACCTTGGCGAAGCCGCGCGGCTGCCCGCGCGCGTCCTGGAGCACGGTGATGTTGGTGTCCGCCAGGTAGCGCGAGCCGTCCTTGCGCACCCTCCAGCCCTCCGTGTGCAGCCGCCCGTCCCTCCGGGCCCGCGCCAGGTCCTTCTCCGGAATCCCCGCCGCCACCGCCTCTGGCGGGTAGAAGACGCTGGAGGGCTGGCCCAGGATTTCCGCCTCGCGGTAGCCCATGATGCGCTCCGCGCCCGGGTTCCAGCTCTCCACCTGGCCCCGCGCGTCCAACAGGAACAAGGCGTAGTCGCGCACCCCCTCCACGAGGAGTTGGAAGCGCTCGGCGCTGGCCTCGGCCTCCTGTTGGATGGGCCGCAGCTTGCGCGTCAGCGTCCACGCCAGCATCGTCGCGCCCGCCAGTCCCAGGCTCCCCGCGAGCAGGGACAGCCCGAGCGCGCTGCGGTCCGTGGCCAGGCTCTCATGGATGCCCTGGGACAGCCGGGCCTCCGTCTGCTGATGGAGCACCCGGAGGCTGTCCATGGCGCGGCGGCGCGTGTCCGCCACGTGGCCGTCGAAAATCTGCTCCAGTCGCTGGCGGGGCACGCCGTCCTCGCGCTCCAGGATGAGCGCCTGCATGGCCTCCTCGTGCTCCAGCTCCGCGTGGGAGACGGCCTCCAGCTGCGTGGCCAGGGGCTCCTGGGTGAGCCGGCGCTTCAGGGCTTCGTAGGTGGCGAGGAAGCGCTCGCGCGCGACGGACATGTCCTGGGCGAAGAAGACGTCTCCCGTCAAGGCGAAGCCCCGGCCGCTGACGACCTTGTCGTTGAAGGTCCGCTCCAGTTGCTTGATGTCCAGCACGTCTCGGGACAGTTCCAGGATGCGCGCCTTGTGGTTGGCCCGCACGGAGAGCAGCGCCACCACGGACGTTCCCGCCAGCACGAGCGCCACCACCAACGAGATGATGAAGCCGGCGCCCGCGCGCTGCGCGAACGTCCACGGACGTGCCACCTCCCCTCCTCCTCGGACGGTCCACCGCCCTTGCCCTCGGGCAGGGTGAGCCGCTCCGCACCCTGAATCCAGGGGCTCGCCGGGTGACGGGAACGTCGGAAACCGGGCGCTCGGGGGGACGGCGCCCGCGCCCGCGCGCCGCGGTGTGTGCACCGTCCAACCCCGCCTCACACCCTGGCTGGGCATGCGCGAAGCCCGGCCCCACGTTGGGCGCGGGTGGTGGCAAGGGCGGGACGGGAGCGCATGCGCGGAGCGGGGCGACGGGGAGCGGGGTTCTGGGCGTGCGGGCTGGTGCTATGGGTGGCGTGCAGCCAGACGCAGCCGTACGAGGACGCGGACAGCCGCCGGGGGGTGTCCGCCTGCGAGCCCATGACGTGCGCCTCCCAGGGCATGGACTGCGGCATCGCCATTGACGGCTGTGGCGGCACGCTCGACTGCGGCGCCTGTGGCCCCGGTGAGGTGTGCGGAGGCGGTGGCCGGCACAACGTGTGCGGCCCGGCGCCCTGCGAGCCCACCCCCTGTGAGGCCCTGGGGCTCAACTGCGGGCCGGTGTCGGATGGCTGTGAAGGCGTGCTCGACTGCGGCACCTGCGAGGCCCCCGAGTCCTGCGGCGGCGGGGGCACACCCAACGTGTGCGGCGAGCCCACCTGCACGCCGGACACCTGCGAGTCGCTGGCACGCGACTGCGGCGCCGTGCCGGACGGCTGTGGCGGCATCCTGGACTGTGGCGGCTGCGCGGACGGCCTGACCTGCGGCGGCGGCGGCGCGCCCAACGTGTGTGGCCGCGGCCTCTGCAAGCGGGCCACCTGCGACGCGCTGGGGAAGGACTGCGGGCAGGTGTCCGACGGCTGCGGCGGCATGCTCGACTGCGGCGGCTGCGCGGACGGCCTGACGTGTGGGGGCGGCGGCGTGCCCCATGTCTGTGGCCACCCACCGTGCACCCCGGGGACGTGTGAGACGCTGGGGAAGAACTGCGGGCCGGTGGCGGACGGGTGCGGCGGCATGCTCGACTGCGGCGGCTGCGCGGACGGCCTGACCTGCGGGGGCGGCGGCGAGCCCAACGTGTGCGGCGGCGGCGTGTGCACCCCGCTCACCTGCGAATCCCAGGGAAGGAATTGCGGCGCCGTGCCGGATGGCTGCGGCGGGCTGCTGGACTGCGGCGTCTGCCCGGCGGGTGAGACGTGCGGCGGGGGCGGCGTGGACCACGTCTGTGGCCGTCCCCTCTGCACACCGGCCACCTGCGAAGCGCTGGGCAAGGACTGTGGCACCGTGCCGGATGGGTGCGGCGGCGCGCTCCAGTGTGGGACGTGCGCGAATGGCGAGACGTGCGGGGGCGGAGGCACGCCCAACGTGTGCGCGGCGCCTTCCTGCCGCCCATACACCTGCGGCCTGCTGGGCAAGGACTGCGGCGCCGTGCCGGATGGGTGCGGCGGCGTGCTGGAGTGCGGCACCTGCACGGCGCCGGAGTCCTGCGGCGCAACGGGGGTCCCCAACGTCTGCGCGGCGAGCGCGTCCGTGTGCGTGGACCGGAACCTGGGCAGCGAGTTGCCGGTGATGGTGAAGGGCTCCACCGCGCACGCGGGGGATGACCACCTGTCCTCCTGCGGCGGGAGCGGCGCGCCGGACCGGGGCTTCCTGTGGACGGCGCCCAGGAGCGCGCTCTTCACCTTCGACACGGCGAGGTCGGCCATCCGCTCGCTCATCTCCGTGCGCAGCGGCGGCTGCGGGGGCGCGGAGCTGGCGTGCGCGAAGGACGGCATCAGCTACGGCGGCGGCGCGCGTGTCTCCGTGCCGCTGGTGCAGGGACAGACGGTGCTGGTGGTGGTGGACGCGGCGAGCCCGGACCGCTTCAGCGCGGGGTACTTCGAACTGCACATCGACGAGCTGCGGGCCAGCGAGGCGGGGGCCTGCTTCGACGGCATGGACAATGACGGGGACCGCTGGGTGGACTGCGCGGACACGGACTGTCATGACGCGCCGGGCTGCGGCGGCCGTGGCTGCGCGCACCATGATTTGGGCAGCGCGCTGCCGGTGACGTTCCACGGCGAGACGGCGGGCTCCGGTGATGGCTTCCAGGGCACGTGCGGCGCGCTGCTCCAACAGGACCGCGCGCACCTGTGGACGGCGCCCAAGGCGGGCACCTACGTCTTCGACACGGCCCCGAGCGAGTGGGGCAACGCGCTCTACGTGCTCACCGGTTGCCGGGGCACGGAGCTGGGCTGCGCCTCCAACCCGGACGGGGGCCCCCCAGGCTCGCCCGCCGTGAAGGTGACGCTGGAACAGGGCCAGGCAGTGCTGGTGGTGGTGGACGGCATGGCGAACCCCGACCAGGACACGCCCATCCGCTACACGCTGCACATCAGCGAGCACGCCGAGACAGAGACGGGCCGGTGCGCGGACGGCGCGGACAACGACGCGGATGGTGCCGCGGACTCGGCGGACTCCGACTGCTGGTAGCGGGGAGACGGCCCGGACGCCGTGGGGCTCACGTTAGCGGTGCGGCGCCTGCCGGTTCGCCTTCACGCCCCAGCACGAACGGCCGCCTCAGCCGCCCTGAGCAGGCACGGGCGCCGAGGCCGCGGGCTCCTCGCCCGGCGCGGCGAACGTCCCCGAGACGGGGTCCACGTTCCAGGCGGAGTACTGGTGCGTCTTCACGTCCCGCAGCTTCCCGTCCTCGTAGCAGACGGAATAGATGAGGAACTGCGGATTGACGAAGTTGGGCTGCCCGTAGCGGTAGCACTCCGCCCCATTGGCCTCCCGCTCCAGGGTGATGGGCCGCCCGAGCACGGCGCGCACCTGCTCCGTGGTCATCCCACCCCGCATGGACTTGAAGCCACTGGGCGTGACGATGCGGAACGTCCGCTCCTCGCCCTTGGCGATGGCCCAGAGGCCCACGACCAGCACCACCGGCACCAGGGCCGCCAGCAGGGCGCTCGCCCACCGCCCCCGGGGGACCTTGCCTTCCTTCTGGAAGGCCGTGAAGAGGCCGCTGGCCGTGTCCACCTGGGGGTTCGTCTCCGTCGCGCTCACGTCGCCTGACATGCAGTCCTCATATCGCGGATGCAACAAAGTCCACGCCACTCGCCCTTTCCCCCTACCCGCCCACCTGGGAGGGCCTACATCGCCTGACGGCTCCCTTTCCCAGGTAACACGCGAGTTTACAATGAGCAGGGGGTCGGCCTGCTACATCCCGTCCAAGGGAGCCAACGAGGAGTCAAGTCACCATGCCGAAACGCGGCGGCGGTCGCAGCGCCCCCCAGAAGCCCGCCAACCGGGACGTGCTCCCGGCCGGCGCGGAGTCGAAGGACACCGAGCTCTTCTTCAACCGGGAGCTGTCCTGGATGGCCTTCAATGACCGCGTCCTCCAGTTGGCCGAGTCCGCGGAGGTTCCGCTGCTGGAGCGGCTGAAGTTCATCTCCATCTACGCGCGCAACCTGGACGAGTTCTTCATGATTCGCGTCGCCCGTCTGCACGAGCAGATTCGCGACGGCGTGGCGCGCCTGGTTCCCGACGGAGCCTCCCCCAGCGACACCCTGGACAAGTTGCACGACGGCATCCTCAGGCAGACGCGGCGCCACGGCGACGCCTTCGAGAAGGTGCTCCGCCCCGCCCTGGCCGAGAAGGGCCTGCGCATCCTCTCCGCCAGGGAGTTGAACGCCGAGCAGCGCGCCCAGGTGGACCAGCGCTTCAAGGAGCAGATTTTCCCCGTCCTCACCCCGCTGGCCATCGGCCTGGGGCGGCACTTCCCCTACATCTCCAACCTGTCGCTCAGCCTGGCGGTGCTGCTGAGGGACCCGGACGCGGACGAGGAGAGCGTGGCCCGGGTGAAGGTGCCCAAGGAGCTGCTGCCGCGCTTTTTGCCCCTCAAGGGCAACGTCTTCGTGCCATTGGAGGAAGTCATCGCCCAGCACCTGGGGGACTTGTTCCCCGGCATGGAGGTGCTGAGCTGGAGCACCTTCCGCGTCACCCGCGACGCGGACTTCACCGTGTCCGAGGATGCGGAGGACTTGCTCAAGGCCGTGGAGACGGAGCTGCGCGAGCGCCGCTTCGGCGACGTCGTCCGCATGGAAGTCCAGGCCGGCATGAGCCCCAAGCTGCTCGAGCCGCTGGTGGAGGCCCTGGGCCTGGAGGCACGGCAAATCTACGAGGAGCACGGCCTGGTGGGCCTCAACGACTTGCAGTCCATCGCCTTCGCCCCGGGCTTCCCGGAGCTGAAGGACCCACCGTGGGTCCCCGTCACCCAGGCCCGCCTGCGCACGGACGCGGACGCGCCGGACGGCGGCACGGTGATGGCGTCCATGCGCCGGGGGGACCTGCTGGTCCACCACCCCTACGAGTCCTTCGCCACCTCCGTGGAGCGCTTCGTCACCGAGGCCGTGGCCGACCCGGACGTGCTGGCCATCAAGCAGACGGTGTACCGCACGTCGGACAGCTCGCCGCTGGTGCCGGCGCTGATTACCGCCACCGAGCGCGGCAAGCAGGCGGTGTGCATGGTGGAGCTGAAGGCCCGCTTCGACGAGCGCACCAACATCCGCTGGGCCAACGCGCTGGAAGAGGCGGGCGTGCACGTCGTCTACGGGATTCCGTCCCTGAAGACGCACGCGAAGGCCATCCTCATCGTCCGGCGCGAGGGCGACAAGGTGCGGCACTACGTCCACATCGGCACGGGCAACTACAACCCGAAGACGGCGCGCCTCTACACGGACATGGGCCTGTTCACCACGGACCCGGACATTGGCGCGGACGTGGCGGACGTCTTCAACTACCTCACCGGCTTCGGCCGGCCGAAGAGCTTCCGCAAGCTGCTGGTGGCCCCGCTCACCATGCGGCAGGGGCTGCTGGAGCAAATCAAGCGCACCGTCGCCGCGCACACGGCCGAGCGCCCCGCGCGCATCCAGATGAAGATGAACGCGCTGGTGGACCCCGGCATCATCCACGCCCTCTACGAGGCGTCCCGCGCGGGCGTGAGGGTGGAGCTGAACGTGCGCGGCATCTGCTGCCTGCGCCCGGGCGTCCCCGGCGTGTCGGAGAACATCCGCGTGGTGTCCGTGCTGGGCCGCTTCCTGGAGCACTCGCGCATCTACATCTTCGAGCGCGGCCCGGAGTTGCGGTGCTTCATCGGCTCGGCGGACCTGATGCCGCGCAACCTGGACCACCGCGTGGAAATCCTCGCGCCGGTGGAGGACGCCGCCCTGGCCGCCCAGGTGAAGGACTCGCTGGAGCGCTGCATGGCCGACACCACGTCCGCCTGGGAGCTGACGGCGGACGGGAGCTGGCGCCGCCGACAGCCACGCGCCGGAGAGGAGAAGCGCTGGGCCCAGGGCGAGATGATGGAGCGCGCCCAGCGCATCGCCCAGGTCCAGGGCGGCCGTCCGCTGTCCTGAACAGCGGCGGCGCTCGCGCTCAGATTTCGTGCTGGACGAAGTGGAACGCCGCCACGCGGTACGACTGCGGGAAGAGCACCACGTAGACGTGGTGGTAGTCATTGGCACCCGGGGCCATCGGGATGCGGGTGTAGTAGTGGGCCACCCGCGGCGTCTCCGTGCCGTTGCCCAACGCGGCGGGCAGCGCCGACACCAGCTCGGGGAACCAGTAGTCGTTGCTCGCGACGAGCTCCGCGTAGGTCAGGTCCGGCAACCGCTCGAACTGGTAGTACTGCACGTCCTGGCCCAGCAGGGTGTACAGCGCCAGGTCCGCCACCGGGTCCAGGCTCCACGGCACGCCCGCCACGCCTGGCACGGAGTACGTCTCGAGGACGCCGTCACACCAGCGCTCCCCGGTGTTGCACCGCGTGTTGCCCGCCGTCAGCGCCGCCTGCAAGCCGCTGCTCAGCGGCAGCTCGCCCAGCTCCAGCGGGCCCACGCCGTAGTAGGCCCGGTAGAAGGCCTGGCACACCGGCCACATCCGCTCCATGAAGGTCGACAGGCCGTCCGCGCACCAGGGCTTCGGGGCGGACGGCGCACAGCCTTCCACGTAGGCGTGGTAGGCGTCCGTCGCGTCGGTGCAGGCCGCGAAGGCCTCCGCCGCCGTGTGGGGCCGGCCCAGCACCGGGTCCACCTCCTCCACCAGCGCCTGCACGCAGACCTCGATGCGCGTGGCCACGTCCAAATCACACGCGGCGTACACCGCCGGGTCCACGCACTGGCCGTTGAGGCAGTTCAGTTGGAGCCGGAAGCGCTTGCCCACGCCCGTCCCCGTGGACACCACGGCCAGGTACTCACCACCCTGGGGCAAGGACAGCGACGCAATCTTGCTCAGCTGCCCGTAGCCCGCGTCGTCGTCCTGGGCCACCACCGTGGTGCCGTAGCTGCCGCTGGCATCCTTCGGGCCGTACACGAACAGGCCCGTGTCCAGGTACATGCTGCTGCCCAGGTGCGTCACCTCGAGCTTCACCTGCGCGCCGGCGGCCGCCGAGAAGGCGAAGGAGAGGTACTGCGGCTGCGTGGTGAACTGCGTCTGCACCGAGCCGCCCAGGCTCAGCGGCCCCATGAAGGCCGTGGCGTCCAGGATGTTGCCGCTCGGCGGCGCCGGAGGGGGATACAGCACCCCCTGCTCGCGCGCCCCCAGCTCCGCGTCACCCTCGTCCGTCAGCTCCGTGGGACTGCACGCGCCCAGCAGCAGCGCGGAGAGCACCCAGCCCATCGACTTCGTCAGCGTTCCACGCATGAGTCACTTCCTTCCAAGGAAAGTCACAGCTCCTACTCTTCGATGGGCGCCTCGTGCCATTGCTGGTGGTTGAGCGAGGGGTCCCGGTTCGGGTCGTAGTTGGGGTTGTTCGACGGGACGTATTGCCCGTTGCCGTTCATCCAGTACTGGTTGGCGCCCGAGCGCACCTGGTGGCGCTGACCGTCGGCGGCGTCGCGGACCGTCTCCTCGTCCTTGATGTAGTTGAGGAAGCGGTGGTGGTTGCGGTCCGACGCGGCGTTGCCCTGCGCGTAATTGGAGGCGATGGCCTGGTTGATGGCGTCGTTCTTCTCGTGGAAGGCCCTCTGTTGAGCCTCGAAGGCGGCCTTGTTCGCCTGCATGCGCTGGTTGTGGGCCGCCCAGCTGCCGCGCTCCCGGGCCATCTCCGCCTGATTGTAGGCCCGGACGTATTCGGGGTTGTAGCGGGTGTTCGCCAGGGCGTTGAGGAGGATGTCCTTGCTCTCCTCGTACCGCTCCTTCGGCGCCTCGAGCGCATGGCAGTAGTAGTTCCACGTCACCATGTTCCCGAGGTTCGTCGCGCTCAGGTGGACGACAATCAGGTAGGGGGCGCCGTGTTTGTCCTCCCACTCCGTCACCCGCGCGAGGAAGCGCTGCTGCATGGGCCCCACCTTGTAGAGCAGGTCCGAGAAGCCCTTGTTGGACGCCGCGATTTTCGGCGCGTCGTATTGCTTCACCAGCTTGCTGCCGTCCTTCTTCGCGGTCGGGACCAGGTCCTGCTGGATGACGTCCTGGATGGAGGTGAAGGCCCGCATCTTCCCGCCCGAGCGGCGGACCGCCGCCTGCATCATCGCGTCGTTGGAGGACACGAACGTCCGCATGGGGAACATGTAGACATTCACGTTGCCCGGCCCGCTCATGGCGGCCTTGCCGTTGTTGAGAATCCAGTTGTCCGGCAGCGGCAGCGTCGCCATCTCCAGGAACTTGTCGTCCAGCAGCTTGTGCTGGACGAGCTTCCCATTGGGCTCGGCGCGCGCCAGGGCCTTGGCTGGCGCCTGCGCCGGACTGTTCCCCTGGAGCTTCTCCCGGTTCTCGCTACAGGCCAGGAGCGTCAGGAAAAACACCGTGGGAACAATCGCGTTCTGTCGCATGGGCGGGGTGGTCTCTTCTGGGAGCCAGACACCTGGAGTGTGTCTGTTTTCTCCCAGCGTATCATGCCCTCCGGCTCCGCCCGGAGCCCTGGGGCCTCAGCGCTCGGCGTCCTCGCGGCGGTGGGCTTCCACCTCGCGGACCTCGCGCCACTGAATCCACCCCTCGCGCGCGGCGTGACGGGCGGCCTCGGTGGTGTCATCCACCACGAGCATCTGGCTGCCCGCGGCGCGGATGTCCGCGGCGATGAGCGCCAGCTCCTCGGCCCGGCGCTGATGCCCGGGCACGTTGCGGATGTAGACGCAGTGGATGCGCCCGGGGAACTCGCGGACGATGGTGCGGTAGTGCTCCGCGTCCTCCTGTCCGCTGTCGCCAATGAGGATGAAGGGCAGGTGCGACAGCGTGCCCAGCACCGCGCGAATCTTCTCCAGCTTGTGCCCATGGCCCCCGCCCGGCGCGAAGCCCTGGCTGGACAGGCCCCAGTCGCGCAGCAGCAGCGGACCGGTGGGGATTTTGTGCAGGGAGAGGAACTCGTCCAGGTGCTCGTAGAGGTTCCACGGGCTGCTGGACACGTAGAAGATGGGGTTGTCCGCGCTCGTGCCCCGGCCGTGCTGGAGCGCGGCGTAGAAGGCGTCCACGCCCGGGAAGGGCAGCCGCACGCGGTGCTCGGTGAGGAAGAGCGCCCAGGCCCGCTTCAGCACGTCGGTGACGCCGGTGACGATGACGGTGTCGTCAATGTCGCTGATGACGCCGAACTCCGCGCCGGGCCCGGCCATCCGCACCGGCGCGGCCACGCGGGGCACGCCCTCCGCGTCCGGCGACAGCAGCTCCAGCTCCACCATGTGCCAGCCCGAGCGCACCCCGTCCGGCGGAGGCACCCACAGCTCCAGGAAGCCCTCCTCGTCGGTGGTGCCCTCCCAGCGCTTGTCGCCCCACCGCACCGCGACGTGCGCGCCCGGGACTTCGCGCGTCATGTAGCGCTTGTAGGAGGCCACCGCGCTGCCCACCAGCGTGTAGCGCTCCTGCGGCGGGCGCACGTTGCGGTCCTCCAGCACGCGGGCCTTGATGACGGCGCGCTCGGGCGTGCCGTAGCCCCGGTAGGGGAGGATGCGCAGCGGCGGCGCGACTCCCAGCTTCTGGCGAAGCTTGCGGCTCAGCGCGTCATAGTGGGCGTCCACGCGGACGGCGAGTCGGTAGAAGCGAGGAAGAAAGTCGGCCATGGCGCGGGGCGTAACGGTGTGTGGAGCCTGACTCTAGAGGAGTCCAGCGATTGAGCGGCACAAACCGGTGAGGGTCCACTGGCGGACCGTCGCAGCCCATGCCTGCCGCGGTGTGCGTATCCGCCATGCAGTCCCCACTCGACCTGGAGCCTCGCCTTGCCGCGTCAATCCCCCCGCTGGTGCCTCGCCGCCGCCGTCGCCGTGCTGCTCGCCGGGACGGCCGCTTCCTCGCAGTCCTCCTCCAGCATCACCTTCCAGTCGCCCGCCCAGGGCTGGAACGTGCTCGCCTCCTCCAACCCGCTGCCCTTCGGCTCCACCGCGGCCATCCACTACAGCGCGGACCGGCTGCCGCAGTGCCGCGGCGACATCAACGGCACCACGCCCGGGTGGACGATTACGGGCTACTACCAGTTCAACAACGGCCCGGTGCAGCGCTTCTGGGTGGCGGGCTTCTCGTCCACGCCCAACCCGCCCGCGCCGTCCATTCCGCTCCACACGCTGGGCACGCTGGCCGTCTGGTTCGAGAACACCAGCCGCTGGGGCTGCCAGGCCTGGGATTCGAACTTCGGCAACAACCACCTCTTCACCGTGCAGTGACGGCGAGCCCGTGGGCGCGGGTTGCGTCGCCGCGCCCACGGGGCTTGCTTGTCGCGCTCAGCGGGGCCCGGTGACGAGCTCCGCGCGGCCCAGGGGGCTGTGGCCCTTGTCCAGCAGCCGCCGCGCGGCCAGCACCGACACGCAGTCATCCGTGCTGTGGATGTCACCGTAGAAGGTGAGCAGCGTGGCCGGGTCCACCACGCGAATCCCGCCGGCGTCCACGGACGGCACGCGCCGGACGAAGACGTCGAGGAGGATTTTGCCGCCCGCATCGTGCCGGGCGTAGCGGTAGAAGTGCGTGGAGGTGGCGTCGAAGCGCGTCCAGATGCGGTGGTAGCCGCGCGCGGTGAGCACGGCAATCAGCTCCGGAAAGCGCGCGGGCTCGACGAAGAGGTCCACGTCCTTGTGGTCGTGGAAGCGCTTGAGCTCCTCGTGCGGCGGGGCCATGAAGTGCCAGGCCCAGCCGCCCGACACCGTCACCCAGGGCGCCAGGGCGCGCACCTCCGCCTCGCAGGCGCGCGGCGGGCCTCAGTCCCGCCGGCCCAGCGTGCGGTCCAGGTTGTACGCGGAGCTGATGAGCGCCAGGTGCGTCAGCGCCTGCGGGAAGTTGCCCAGGGCCTCGCCGGACATGCCCGTCTGCTCCGCGTACAGGCCCACGTGGTTGGCGTAGCCCAGCATCCGCTCGAAGATGAGCCGCGCCTCCTCCAGCAGGTCCGGCCGGGCCACGCTCGCGCGCGTCATCGCCTCCACCAGCCAGAAGCTGCAGAGGTTGAAGGTGCCCTCGCTGCCGGCAATCCCATCCAACGTGGCCTCCACGTCGTAGCGGAACACCAGCCCGTCCGACGCCAGGCCGCCCTGGGACGGCGGCTTGCGCATGACATCCAGCGTCTGGAGCATGCGTGGGTCCACCGGGGACAGGAAGAACACCAGCGGCATCAGCAGGTTCGCCGCGTCCAACGCATGACCGCCATAGTGCTGCACGAAGGCGCCACGCTCGGGGTTCCACCCCTTCTCCATGATGTCCTCGAAGATGGTGTCCCGCACCTTGTGCCAGCGGGCCCGGTCCGCCGGGAAGCTGCGCTTGTCCGCCAGCCGGATGGCCCGGTCCACCGCCACCCAGCACATCAGCTTCGAATAGACGAACTGCCGCTGCCCGCCGCGCACCTCCCAGATGCCCTCGTCCGGCAGCTCCCAGTTGTCACACACCCAGTCCACCAGCCGGCGCAGGTGCCGCCAGAAGTCATACGAGATGGGCGCGGCGTACTTGTTGGACAGGTACACGGAGTCCATCAGCTCGCCGTAGATGTCGAGCTGCAACTGGTCCGCCGCCCCGTTGCCGATGCGCACCGGACGCGCCCCGCCATATCCCGCCAGGTGCAGCAGCTCCTGCTCCTCCGGAACGCGCTTGCCGTCGATGCCGAACATCAAGGGCAGCGGCCCGGTGTCATACTCCGCGCAGCGCGCCTCCACCCAGCGCATGAAGGCGGCGGCCTCCTCCTTGAAGCCGATGCGGAGGAACGCGTACACGGTGAAGGCCGCGTCGCGCAGCCAGCAGAAGCGGTAGTCCCAGTTGCGCGTGCCACCCGGTGACTCGGGCAGGCTGCACGTAGGCGCCGCGACGATGGCCCCCGTGGGCGCGAAGGTCATCAACTTGAGCGCCAGCGCCGAGCGCTGCACCGTCTCCCGCCACCGGCCCCTGTACTGACAGCCCGACAGCCAGTGGCGCCAGTACTCCACCGTCTCCCGGAAGAGGTCCTCGGAGGACTGGTGGTCATGCACCACCGCCTCGCAGGACGTGCGCGCGCCCGGGTGCAGGGAGAAGACGGCGGACTGGTTCTCACGCAAGGTGAAGGACGCGGTGACGCCCCGCTCCGCCTGCTGCAGCGGCACCGACGAGGACACCGTGAGCTGGAGCGTCTGGGAGGAGAAGGTCGCCCCGCTGCGGATGAGCTTCGTCTCGTGCGGGTCCCTGGCGTAGTTGAAGGCCGGGAAGCACTCCATGCGGAAGGTCATCTCCCCGCGCACCACGCGCACGCGCCGGAGGAGTTCCCGCTCCTCCTTCACGCCCTTCTTGCCTGCCATGGGCATGAAGTCCACCAGCTCGCCCACGCCGTCCGGCGTGTAGAAGCGCGTCACCAGCACGTTGGTGTCCGGCCAGTAGAACTGCCGCTTCATCACCCCGTCGGGCTCCGGCGCGACGCTCCAGTGGCCTCCCTTCTCAGGGTCCAACAGCGCGGCGAAGACACTGGGACTGTCGAAGTGCGGAAAACAGAACCAGTCGATGGTGCCCTCGTTGGCCACCAGCGCCACCGTCCGCAGGTCACCGATGACGCCGTGGTCCTCGATGGCCACCGGCTGTCCCGTCACCGAAGCGCCGCCGCTTCCCGTTGCCATGAGTCGCTCCTTGTCGAAGGGGTCAGATGAAGCGGATGACGTCCTTGATGCCGCCAGCCTTCTTGCCAGTGACGACGTCATGGTAGTCCTCGGGCGAGTGCCGGGCACAGATGAGCCGCTCCAGCCCCCCGGGCCAGCGGGCCTGGAAGTGCCGCAGGTCCTCCAGCGCCATGTCGAAGTCGACATCCGCCGCGTTCACCGTACCTACCAGCACCTGGTTGCCCAGCACCATGTCCTTGAGCACCGGGGACACGTCGAAGGGCTCCTCCTTCGACGGCACGCCGGTGAGGATGCAGACGCCGTTGGGTCCCAGCGCCTTCAGCGTCTCCAGCGCCGCCTTCGCCACGCCCGCGGCCTCGTAGATGACGTCCGCGGCGCCGACCCTGCGGACCAGCTCCTCCGGCCGCACCTCCTTCGAGGAGAGGTAGGGCACACCCAGCGCCTCCGACGCCTCGGCCTTCGCGTTGGGCTTGGGGCTGCGCGAATACACCGTGGTGGCATGACCCCGGCGCACCAGCGCCATGGCGCCCAGCAGCCCCACCGGCCCCGCGCCCAGCACCACCGCGCGGCCCGGGCCCGCCTTCCACGGCAGCCGGTCCTGGAGGCGCTCCAACTGACGGAGGGACTTCTCCGCGATGGTGAGCGGCTCGGTGAGCACCGCCACCTCGCGCAGCTCCGTGGGCACCCGGTGCAGGTAGGCCGCGTCCTCCACGAAGTACTCGGCGCCGAAGCCGTGGGCGCCCTTGATTCCCCGCTCGGTGTAGTCGCCGGTGATGCAGAAGTCCGGGTGGCCCCCGCGGCACGGCGGGCAGGTGGCATGCGGGCACGGCCGGCGCACGCGCGGCACCACCCAGTCGCCGCGGCTGAGACCCCGGACGGCCTCGCCTACCTCCACCACCTCGCCCAGGCACTCGTGGCCCAGGATGAGGTGGTCCGAGCCCGGCGGTGGGGAGCCGTAGACGAACTCGATGATTTCCTTGTCCGTGCCACACACCCCGATTTCCCGCGTCCGCACCTTCACCTGCGTGGGTGACTGGATGCGGGGCTCGGGGGCGTCGGTGATGACGCGCACCTCGCGCTGCTGGGGGAAGACGGCCACGGCCTTCATACGGCCTCCTTGCGCTGCACGTCCCGGCACGTTGCCAGGCGCGGACGGGACACGGTGCTGCCTGCCAGGTACGGCTGCTCGCTCAGACACGGACGTGTGGCGCCGCGGGCCCGCTGGTGAACAGCGCCCGCGCCCGCGTTGCCCAGGGGTCAACGCTGTGCATGCACGAAACCGCTGCCCAC